>CAMWTX010000006.1 GCA_947177315.1 uncultured Bacteroidales bacterium
GGAGGCAAACGCGAACTTGTCGCACCCATTGCTCAGCAGGCATACGATATGGGCGTGGATGCGTTGCTGATTCAGGATATGGGGCTCATCGAGGCAGGTTTGCCGCCTATCGAGCTGCACGCCAGCACCCAATGCCATATCACCACACCCGAAAAAGCCCGTTTTTTGGAGAGCGTGGGATTCAAACGCCTGGTGCTGGGCAGGGAATTGAGCCTGCAGGAAATAAAGACCATAGCCGACTCGGTTCAGGTGGAGATAGAAACCTTTGTGCATGGGGCTCTTTGCGTAAGCTACAGCGGACAGTGCTACATGAGCTGTTATATGAACGGGCGGAGCGGCAACCGGGGCGAATGCGCCCAATCCTGCCGTCTGCCTTACGATTTGCAGAACGAAAAAGGGCAGGTGCTGCAGCAAGGGCGGTATCTGTTGTCGATGAAAGACTTGAACGCCGACCGTTTTATGGAAGACTTGGTGGATGCCGGCGTAAACTGCCTCAAGATAGAAGGCCGTCTGAAAGATGCCGTCTATGTGCGGAACATTACCGCTTATTACCGCCGCCGGCTTGATAAGATTCTTTTGGAAAAACCTTGGGCGCAAAGGCCTTCGCACGGAAAGACCTTGTGCGATCTGCCTTCCGATCTGGAAAAGAGCTACCATCGGGAATACACCGATTTCAACTTGTCGGGCAGGCGCGGGGATTGGGCGGTTTTCGATACGCCCAAGGCCACCGGCGCCAAAGTGGGGCGTATCCTTGCGGTCGAAAGGCACTTGCCGGGGCGTTATTCGGGCATGGTGCTGCGCGTGATGCCCGATACGGACAAGATAAGTTTTTCCAAAGGCGACGGTTTGTGTTTTTATGGCAAGAACGGCAGGCTGTGCGGCAAGAACCTTGAGAATTTTGAGCAGAAGGGCAGGGAAATTCTTCTTACGATGCAGGGTGTGGAAGAACTTTCGGACTTGCCGCAGGCAGGTTCGTCTTTATTCCGTAACCGCGATACGGCTTTTGAGAACGCCTGGCAACAGGCCAAAATCAGCCGCAAGATACCCGTGGATATCCGTATAGACACCGACAGCCTTCGGGTGGAAATGAAAGATATGTTTGGTACGCAGGTGGAAGCCATGATAGCCGGCAGTCAGGTGCAGGAGGCGCAACGTGCCGATACGGCGGATGCCGCCTTGGTGCGGCAGTTCGGAAAATTGGGCGGAACGGCCTACGAGGCAAGGGAGATAACCTGCCGGGGAAAACGCAAGATTTTTGTGCCGGCGGCCGCTTTGAACGAGTGCCGCCGCTCTTTGGTGGCCGCCATGAATGCGGCGAGAGAAGCCAGATACCGCCCTGAGCCTTCGGTTTTGAAGAAAAACGACCTTGTTGGTTATCCCGACTTGCAGGGAGATTCTTTGTCGTATCGGGCCAATGTGGCCAACCCGTATGCGGAGCGGTTCTACCGTAAACATGGGGCGGTTTCGGTGCAAAAGGCGTTTGAACTCTTGCCGCCGCAGGAAAAAGAAAAACCGGGGCAATTGCTTATGGTGTGCAAGCACTGCATACGCCACCAGTTGGGGCAATGCCTCAAGGAAAAGCCGGAGGCGGCCTATCGGGGCGATTTGTATTTGTGTTACGGGCGGCATAAATTCGCGTTGCATTTTGATTGCGCGCATTGCCGCATGGAAGTGCGCACTTGTGAATAGCGGAAATATGGTGGTGAAAAAAAACATAGTTTTTCTTGTCCAAGCCATTTTGGTTAGTGTGCTGGCTTGCCTGGGAGCCTGCGCCCGTGTGGGAACCGCCCCTACAGGCGGCCCCCAAGACCTGGCGCCCCCCGTCTTGCTCAAAGCCTTGCCCCAAGAGGGCAGCACGGGTTTTGATGCCAAGGAAATCACGCTCGATTTCGATGAATACATCGTGTTGAAGAACACCGACAAAATCGTTACCTCTCCCGCCATCTCTAGGATTTCCTATCAGGCAAACCTCAAGCGGCTTTTTATCAAGATAGAGGATACCTTGCAGGAAAACCAAACCTATTCGATAAACTTTAAGGATGCCATCGGCGACTTGCATGAATCCACACCCTTGCGCAATTACACCTATTATTTTTCGACAGGCGCGAGTATCGACAGCGGCCGTCTGGCAGGGCTGGTGCTGGACGCTTTCAGCCTTGCGCCCGTCAAAGAGGCTTCGGTAATGCTGTATGCCGAGTTGCCGCAGGAATATCCCCTCACCACACCTCCCGATTATATCGCCGTTACCGATACGGCAGGGATATTCAGCCTACAATATATCAAAGAAGGCTGTTATTATGTGTTGGCTGGCAGCGATGAAAACCACAACTACCTGATAGAACCTACCGAAGAAAAAACGGCTTTTGCTTCCGATTGCTGGCAGACCGCTTCGCTCAAAGCTCCGGTTTATTTTGAAAAGCAACGGGGCGTGAAAGAAAGCGACACGGCGTCTTTCGAGGTTTATCAGGCCGCCCTGCAACTTCGCAAGGAAGAAGATTTGGCGGAAATCAAGGCATCCGGCAGGATTCTGTACTTGTATCAGGACAAAGACGAAAAGAACCTGCTCAAAGAAGCCAAGTGGAACAAGAAAGGAGAAATAGAGCTTTCTTGGTACTATGAGCCCGACAGCAGCCTCCGCTTTTCTTTCCTGCCTTCTTTTCAGGATTATGAATTGGCAGAACAGCTCAGGAACCTTGACACCGCCACCGAAGAACAGAAAGGGCGCACACGGCGCAGGCAGGCCGAAAAAGAGGAAATGCCCAATCTGTTTTGGCAGGATTCCATCGAGTTCCATTATATACCGCAAGACAATCCCTTGGCGGGCAAGATTTATTTCAACAATTATCGGGTTACCGATTTGCGTCTGCTCATAGACTATTCCGGATTCTCGGACACCGTGGAACTGATGCTGAGCACGGGCGCGGCGGCGCAGAAAGACACGGCGGCTTTCCGGGTATCGGCCAGACAAAAACGCCTGTTTTTCAAAGACAGTCTTTTGCTTGATTTTTCTTTTCCTCTTGCCGCCTATAGTTTGCAGGATGCCACCCTGACCCGTTACCATGTGGACGATGAAGGAAAACGGGACACCTTGCCGATAGCCATGACGGAAGTTTCTGCCATGCAGGTTCGCCCCGATAGGTTGCAGCTGGATTATCCGTGGCAGGCAGGGCATTCCTACCGTCTTTTCCTGCCCTCGGTTTGCTTTGCCGATTACTTGCAGCGGCATGCCGACACCACGGTGATTTCTTTCGATGTTCCGGATTTGGAAACCTACGGGCAGGCGGCGGTTTCGATCCGCAACCTCAAGCCCGGCAACTATGAGTTGCAGATGGTGGACAACGGCAAAAACGTGTTGCAGTCCCTGCCGGTTCCCGAAAACGGCGAGGTTCTTTTTGAATATGTGCAGCCCGCTTATGTAAGCTTTGTGTTGGTAGAAGACAGGAACCGAAACCACCGTTGGGATTCGGGAGACCTCAAGCAAGGCATCCAGCCCGAAAGACGTTGGTATTTTCCTAAAACCATCCGGGTGGAAGCCGATTGGCGTGTGGAAGAAACATGGGATTGGACGGAATGAGCCCCACGCCTTATTCCACCATCAGGTTGCAGCCTCTGATATCGCTGTTGTCGAAACGTCCCAGCACCTCGAAACTGCCGTCCGCGTGATATTTTCCCAAATCCTGCGTGGCGATGAAAGGGCAGGAGAAGATATTTCCTAAATCAAGCACGTTGATGCCGCCCGTTCTGCCTTCTTTCTCCAGGCTCAGAGGATCCTGGCTGTTGCGGATAATGATTTTCATCCAGGGCGGACACACGAAACGCCCGTCTTTTCCCGTGGAATAGGCTTGCGAGAACAGCTCGCACATACCGTATTCAGAATGGATGGCAGGCACCTTAAAGGCATCGCGCAAGATACGGTGCAGTTCTTCCTTTACCATTTCCTTGCGGCGGCCCTTCATGCCGCCCGTTTCCAGAACAAGAGTGTGTTGGAGCGGCATGGGAAAGTTTTCCGCCAGATCAAGCAGCGCAAAGCTCACCCCGAAAAGCATGGTCTTTGTGCCTTGGGATTCCAATGCCTGCAGTTTTCCGGCGAGTTCCTTCGTGTCGTAGAGGTAAAAACCGCTTTCGGGATGTTGGGCGCGGCTCAGTTCGATAAGTTTGCCCATCATGGCGATAAGCGAGGAATGGGGCTGTTCCAGATAGTTGGGAAGCAGGGCCAGGAAAACATAGTTCTGCGGATCGCCCCAAAAGAGGCGGAATGCGTTCAAGAAGCACTGTTCGTAGAGCCCTTTGTCCGCGATATAGTGGCGGCTCTGCACCGCTCCTTGCGAGGTGGTGCCCGAACTCATAAAATAATCCTGAGCCTCGAAGCCGTCTAAAAGCACTTTTTGGGTCTTGAAAAAGTCGATGGGCAGAAAGGGGATCCGGCTGTAATGCGTTATTTCGTCGGGCTGGAGGCCGGGCTTGAGGTAATGCACGAAACGGCGATAGACGGGATTGTGTTCCAGATGCAGACGGAACAACGCCAGAGCCAGTCCGTTGAAGTCTTGTTCGCTTTGTATCTTGAAAATGCGCGGAACAAGCGATTGTACCGTTTTCTGTATCAACATTTTTTATATTTTTACAACTTCGGTGCAGGGCAGGTGCTCTGTCTTGCAGAAAGTTGGTTTACAGTTTTTTAAAACTTGTGTTGAAATTGCATACCATACCAAAAGTACGAATTTGGCTGATATTGGCGATGCCGCTCCTATGCTGCGCTTGTGTCAAACCCAAGGAATTTCCGCCCGAACCTTACCTGGAGTTCCGGCGTAATATACTGGGAATGCAGGAGGGCGTAGGGGGCGACTCCACGCTTAGCCTGTCGGTTGAGTTCTACTTTCAGGACGGCGACGGAGACATCGGCCGTCAGGACGAAACGGAAAAGGAACCTTACGTGGGCGAGTTTTTCCATAACCTGCATTTCAATCTGCAGGAAATGCTTCCCGACAGCAGTTTCGAGCAGGTATATCAGACCGACAGCACGGGTGCGCGCTATCCGATTACGTACCGCTACCACCTGCACTATATAGAGCCGGTAAATGCCAACCATTCCTTGAGCGGCACCATTACCTGGCAGGTGGATGATTTTGCAAGCACGGCTTTCTTTATGCAGGGCAAGACGGTCCGTTACGGGTTTTACCTCTACGACCGGGCGTTGCATAAGAGCAATGTCGTTTATACCGAAGCGATAAGACTATAAGGGATGAAAAGGACGACTGTCAACAGGGGTATGGTTATTGCCGTCATCTTTCTGACGGTGGCTTTTATCTATTGGGTTCGCCTTTTCCAATTGCAGATATTGGATAACCGATACAAGATAGATGCCGAAAGCAACGCCATCCGCAATAAGGTGCAATATCCCGGCAGGGGCTTGATTTACGACCGCAACGGCGAAATCCTGGTCTATAACGAAGCCGTTTACGACCTGATGATTATACCGGGGCAGGCCAAAGATATCGATTGGGCGTTGCTGGCGGAGCTTTTGGAAATAACCGAAGACGGGGCGAGGGAACGCTACAAGAAGGCGCGGGCGTATTCCCGTTATGCCCATTCGGTGTTCGAAAAACAGATATCCAAGGAAGTTTACGGCAAATTGCAGGAATACCTCTACCGTTTTCCGGGTTTTTACGTGCAGAGCCGTACCTTGCGGCGTTATCCCAAGCCTATCGCGGCACATGTGCTGGGCGACGTGGGCGAGGTGAGCGAAAAGGAAATAGCCAGCAATCCCTACTACAAGATGGGGGATTACATCGGCAAGAACGGGCTGGAGAAATATTACGAAGAACAGTTGCGCGGGCACAAGGGGGTAAAGGTGGTTATGGTGGATGTGCTCAACCGAGAGAAAGGCAGTTACAAAGACGGCATGTTCGATACCGCGGCGGTGTCGGGCCAGGAACTTTATTCCACCTTGGATGCCGACTTGCAGGAATATGCCGAGGAACTCATGCGGGGCAAGCGCGGCAGCATCGTGGCCATAGAACCTGCCACGGGCGAAGTGCTGGCCTTGGTTTCCGCGCCTACCTACGACCCCAACCTGCTGGTGGGCCGTATCCGGAGCAACAACTACGCCAAGCTGCTCGGCGATGAACAGAAGCCGCTTTTCAACCGTGCGCTCATGGCGTTTTATCCGCCCGGTTCCATTTTTAAACTGCCGCAGGCGCTTATCGGAATGCAGGAAAAGGTTATTTCTCCCTATTCGGGCTTCTCGTGCGAGAAAAACCTGGTGGGATGCCATAGCCATCCCGATGCCCTGTGCGTGGCGGACGGGGTCAAGATGTCCTGCAACCCCTACTTCTATCAAGTGTTCCGGCGCATCATCATGCGCGGCAAAGACCCCAACCGTTTTGTAGATAGCCGCCTGGGACTCGAAAGATGGGATACGCTCATGCGTTCCTTCGGCTTTGCCACACGATTGGGCATAGACCTTACGGACGTCAAGTCAGGACTGATACCCAACGCGGCCTATTACGACCGCTACTACGGGCGCAACCAATGGGCGTTCAGCACCATCTATTCGCTCAGTATCGGACAGGGAGAAATCGGATTGATTCCTTTGCAGATGGCCAATCTGGCATCGATTATGGCGAACCGGGGCTATTACATCACCCCGCATCTGGTGCGCGCGGTGGGAGAAAGCAGGCTTAATCCGGGCATAGACACCGCGCGGCATTACACGGCCATAGACCGCAGGTATTTTGATCCGGTGGTGGAAGGCATGTACGGGGCGGTGCACCTGCCCGGCGGCACGGCGCGGCGGGCGAAGATAGACAGCATCGTGGTGTGCGGCAAAACGGGCACTTCCCAGAATCCGCACGGCAAAGACCACGCCGTGTTTATCGGTTTCGCCCCCAAGGACAATCCTAAAATCGCCATATCGGTGTTTCTCGAAAACAGCGGTTTTGGCGGAACATGGGCGGCGCCTACGGCCAGCCTGCTCATAGAAAAATACCTTACCGGCAAGGTCTCGGCTTCGCGCCGGTGGCTGGAAGACCAGGTAAAGGAATTTACCGTTTACACACCCGAAAACTTATGAACGCGGGATCGAACACATTCAGGAACATAGACAAGCCTTTGCTGCTCATTTACCTGCTGTTGGTGGTGGCGGGCTGGTTCAATATCTATTCGGTGGTGTATGACCCCGAAAACACCGGCTTTTCGTTTGCCACCCGTTACGGCAAGCAGATGATGTTCATCGGCTTCGCTTTGATTCTCGGGGCGGCGGTGTTGATTACTGATTTGCGGGTGTTCATGCAGTTTGCCTACCTCTATTACGGCATAGCCATTGTGTTGCTGCTGGCGGTGCTGGTGGTCGGTTCCGAGATTTCGGGCGCCAAGTCGTGGATCAAGCTGGGGCCTCTTTCGATACAGCCCTCCGAGTTCGCCAAGGTGGCCACCTGCCTTGCGTTCTCAAAATATGTTTCGCAACCGGCCATGAACATGAAGCGGGTCAGGAATCAGATAGCCGCCTCGCTGTGGTTTCTTTTGCCGATGGGGCTTATCATGCTGCAGCCCGATGCCGGGTCGGCGCTTGTTTTCGTGTCTTTCGTGCTGGTGCTGTATCGCGAGGGTATGTCGGGCAAGGTGCTTTTGGCGGGGCTGGTGGCGGTAGTTCTGTTTGTGGCGGCTTTATTGGTGAACCGTTACGTGCTGATAGGAATCATTTTCCTGGCGGTGCTGGCCTTGCTGCTCTGCAATAAGCGAACCTTTAAGAATATCGTGCTGGCGGTATTGCTTTTCGGGCTTTGCTCCGGTTACACCTTGGGCGTGGAATACGCTTTCAACAAACTCAGCCCGCATCAGCAGACGCGAATCAACGTGCTGCTGGGCAAAGATGTGGATATCAAGGGCGCAGGTTATAACGTGAACCAGTCGAAAATCGCCATCGGGAGCGGCGGGTTTGCGGGTAGGGGATACCTGCAAGGCACGCAGACCAAGTTCGATTTCGTGCCCGAACAGAGCACGGATTTTATTTTCTGCACCCTAGGCGAAGAATGGGGCTGGGTAGGCTGCACTGTCTTTCTGGCCTTGTATATCGCCTTGCTGTTGCGTATCCTCAAGATGGCCGAGCGGCAGCGAACCGTTTATGCACGGGTATATGGCTACGGCGTGGCCTGCATTTTTTTCATGCACCTGTTCGTAAACGTGGGCATGACCATCGGGCTGTTGCCCGTTATCGGGATTCCTTTGCCGTTCTTCAGTTACGGAGGTTCGTCCCTTTGGGCGTTCACGCTCTTGCTGTTCATCTTCATCAAAATGGATACAAGGCGGTTCGCCGCATAGCCTTTGTTATCGAAAAATCTTAAAAACCATGAAAAATACAACTCGGGTTCTTTTGTTAAGTTTCTTCATCATGACCGGATGCACGCAACTGGCTCAGAAGGGCAATCCTTTCTTTGAGTCTTGGGAAAACAATTCCTACCGTATTCCTCCTTTCAGCCGTATCAAGGAATCGCACTACCTGCCGGCATTGCAGGAAGGCATACGCCGTCAGAACGAGGCTATTGAAGCTATTGTGAAAAACGAGGCGGCCGCCGATTTCGAAAATACGGTGCTGGCCTTGCACCGGAGCGGCGAAATGATCGAAAAGGTGGCCGGGGTGCTGTTCAACGTAGTGGCGGCACAATCCACCGAAGGTTTGCGACAAATCGAAAGCGAAGCCGTGCAGCTGTTGAGTGCCCAGAACGACAATGTGTATATGAACCCCGCTTTGTTCGAGAGAGTTAAGCAGGTAAAGAAAAACGGCGCATTCGCCGATGAGGTGCAGGGCAAGCTGGTGGAAGACACCTATCGCCAGTTTGTGCTTAACGGTGCTGAATTAAAGCCGGAACAACAGGAAGCGTTGCGCGAAATCAACACCAAATTGAGCGAGGCGGAAAACAAGTTCTCGCAGAACCTGCTGCTGGCAACTGCCAAGTATGAGTTGCTCGTGGAAGATTCGGCGCGTTTGGAAGGCTTGCCCGCCGGCGATATGGAACGGGCCGCCGCCAAAGCCGCACAGCAGGGTAAGAAAGGTTACCTGTTCGGTTTGGACAACCCCACTATCATGCCCTTCCTGCAATATGTAAAGGATGCCGGATTGCGCAAGGAAATATTGGATGCCTATGCCGCCCGTTGCGCCGCCGGCAGCGAGTTCGACAACACGCCCGTGGTAAAGGATATCGTACGGCTCCGAATGGAAAAGGCGCAGTTGCTCGGATTTCCCGACTATGCTTCCTATGCTTTGCAGACCCGTATGGCCAAAACACCGCAGACGGTTTACGCCCTGATGGAGCAAATCTGGCCTGCCGCCCTGCAGCGTGCCAAGGAAGAACTGGCCGAAATGAAAGCCTACCGCGCCAAACACGAAAATGTGCAAGGAGAGTTCCTTCCCTCCGACTGGCGTTACTATTCCAATAAGGTAAGGGAAGAAAAATACGCCCTGGACGAAAATACCGTAAAGGCTTATTTCTCGCTCGACAGTGTTCGCAAAGGCGTTTTCTATCTGGCCGAACGCCTCTACGGCATCACGTTTGAACCTTATATGGAAGCGGAGATGCCCACTCCCAACACCTCGGCCTATATCTGCAAGGATGAAGACGGAAGCGTGCTGGGCGTCCTCTTTTTAGACATGCTGGCAAGACCCGGGCAGAAATCGGGCGGTGCCTGGAACACTTCGTATGTGGAACAAAGTTACGACGGGCAGACAAGGCTCACGCCGGTAACCTCCATCGTCTGCAACTATACGCCTGCCGTTGACGGGCAGCCGGTTTTGTTGAGCATAGACGAAGCCGAAACTTTCTTTCATGAATTCGGACACGCTTTGCACGCCTTGTTTTCCGAAGTAAAATACAAGGGTCTTTCGGAAACTCCGCGCGATTTTGTGGAACTGCCTTCCCAGGTAATGGAACATTGGGCCTTGCATCCGCAGATGCTCCGGGTGTATGCCCACCATTATCAAACGGGAGAAACGATTCCCGACGAATTGATTGAACGCATACAGGCGGCCAAGCTTTACGGACAGGGATTCGCCACCACCGAACTGTTGGCGGCGGCCTTGTTGGATATGGATTACCATACGATAGGCCGGATGCCCGAAGGTTTCGACCCGGCGGTGTTCGAAGCGGAATCCACCCGTCAAAGAGGGCTGATTTCGGAGATATATCCCCGTTACAAGACCAATTATTTCGCCCACACGATGGGGGGTGGCTATAGCGCCGGTTATTACAGCTATACTTGGGCTGAGGTGCTGGATGCCGATACCTTCGAAGCCTATGAAGAAAGCGGCGATATCTTTAACCGCCGGATAGCGTCTTCGTTCCGCAACGATATCTTGAAAAACGGCGGCATGTACGATGCCATGAAGATGTACGTGAAATTCCGCGGTCACGAACCCGAAGTAAAGGCCTTGCTCAAGAGCCGGGGTCTGTAGAAGGAAGAGGAAAGGAGCGAAAGGGCGGCCGTGTTTCTACAGGCGGCCCTTTCTTGTATCGGCCACAATCATGCCGTCTTTCATCTCGATGCAGCGGTCGGACATGGCTGCCAGATCGTGGTTGTGGGTTACGATAATAAAGGTCTGCCCGTATTTTTCTTTCAACTCGAAAAACAATCGGTGGAGCGCCAGGGCGTTGGCGGTGTCTAAGTTGCCCGAAGGTTCGTCGGCAAAGACCACCTGGGGGCGGTTCACCAACGCGCGCGCCACGGCCACCCGTTGCTGCTCGCCGCCCGAAAGTTCGGAGGGCTTGTGGTCCTGGCGGTCTTCGAGCCCCAGAAAGCGCAGCAGTTCCAAGGCGCGTTCTTTTGCCACGCCGGGTTTTTCTGCGCCGATAAGGGCGGGCATCATCACGTTTTCGAGCGCGCTGAATTCCGGCAAGAGGTAGTGGAACTGAAATACGAATCCTATCTGTTGGTTGCGGAAAGCGGCAAGTTTCTTGGCAGACAGCCGGTATAAATCGGTATCGCCGATAAAGACCGAGCCGGCATCGGGTTTGTCGAGGCTGCCCATGATTTGCAACAAGGTGGTCTTGCCTGCTCCCGATGCGCCGGTAATGCTCACCACTTGGCGTTCCTCAATACGGAGGCTCACCGACTTGAGTACCTCCAACTGCCCGTATTTCTTGTAGATGTTTTCTATGCGAATCATAAATCTCTCTTGGTTCACTTTGGCTTCAAAGGCGTCTCTTTCCGGCGTGCCGATTTTCCCCAGACGTTTATCCTGTAACGTATCAAAGGGAGTTAATTTCATTTGTGCCATTTGGTTGCAAAAATACCTTAAAGTTTCCATCTGGGAAAACATGGTTGCATTGGCGAATGCGAGAGCTTTATTTTCGTATCTTTGCAAACAATCGAAAGTTGTTAAAATTGATGAATTTATAATCGGATTATCTCGATATGAAAAGGACTTTGCTTGTTGTTTTTATAGGTCTTTTGGGGCTTTCTATGGTCAAGGCTCAAGATGTGATAGTGTTAAAAAATACAGAGGAGATTCAAGCCAAGGTTCTGGAGATCGCTCCCAACACGGTAAAATATGTGGAATGGGACTTTCAAGACGGTCCGGTTCGGATTGTCAACAGGAGCGATATTTTCGTTATCAAATACCAAAATGGTAAAAAAGAAGTCTTTGTCGATACCTCAAGGATGCGAAAGGCTTCAAATCATGGGAAATACATAGATAGGATAAAAGCGCAGGCTTATTTTTATTTTGGTACTCCCATAGAAAAAAACGGGGCGGGACCGGCGATAGATGCATCCTTTGGGGCTCGCTTTTATGATTATTTTTACCTTGGTGCGGAGTTGGGTTATGCTTGTATTTTTGAAAAGGTGGTGTTGACACAAGGTAATTACAAGGTGGAAAATTTTTGGATGTACTCGCATTTATTTTCCCTCAATGTCAATATGAAAGGATATCTGCCAGTGTCTGAAAAACTCTTTCCATTTATTAATCTCACTATGGGGCTTGGATTTTTCCCTTTGGACGGTATAATTCACGATGGCCAGCATCGGTCTGATTATGATATTCATTTGGGTCTGACTAATGGTTTGAGATGGTTCAATATGCAGGTTGGGGCAGGAGTTGATTTTAAACGTTTTTCGGTTGGTCTTGGATATCATGCCTTATCCAAGAATGGGGTAACTGCCAATGTTGGCTATTTTAAGATAGGGATTCGGCTGTAGGTCGATTTCTCTCCGCATTTTCCCACCCCCGCTTGTTGATAACTAAAAGTTGCATAGATGTAAGTGTTTATGCTTGCGGAAAATATAATCGTTGCAAACAGTTTTTTTTCTCATTTTTTTTGTTATCTTTGCCCTCCCTTTCGTAAGGAAGGAATGCTTTTTATAAGACGATGATAAACATAACATTACCCGACGGTTCGGTAAAACAATACCCCAAGGGCGTTACGGCCTTGGAGGTTGCCAAGAGCATCAGCGAGGGCTTGGCACGTAATGTACTGGCTGCGAAAGTAGATGAAAATATATGGGATGCGACCCGTCCCATCGACCACGACTGCAAGCTTACCCTGCTTACCTGGCAGGATGAGGGCGGCCGCGCCGCTTTCTGGCATTCTACGGCGCACTTGGCGGCCGAAGCCATCGAACAGCTCTATCCCGGTGCCAAGTTCGGCATCGGCCCCAATATCGATACCGGTTTCTACTACGATATCGACTTTGGAGACAGGGAAATATCCTCCGACGACTTTGAAAAGATAGAAAAGCGCGTTATGGAGCTTGCCGCCGAAAAGCAGGCTTTTGTGCGCAAGGAAGTCAGCAAGGCCGACGCCATCGACTATTTCACCAAGAAAGGCGACGAATACAAACTCGACTTGCTCAAAGACTTGGAAGACGGCAAGATTACCTTCTATACCAACGGCACGTTTACCGACCTCTGCCGTGGCCCTCACTTGCCCGATACCTCCTTTATCAAGGCATTCAAGCTTACTTCGGTGGCCGGTGCCTATTGGCGCGGCGATGAAAAGCGCAAGATGCTGACCCGTATCTACGGGGTGGCTTTCCCCAAGCAGAAAGACCTCAAGGATTATCTTGAATTTCTGGAAGAAGCCAAGAAACGCGACCACCGCAAGATCGGCAAGGAGATGGAGCTCTTTACCTTCTCGACCAAAGTGGGAGCGGGTCTGCCCATCTGGTTGCCCAATGGAACGGCGATGCGCGAACAGTTGGAAACCTTCCTCAAACGTGTTCAGCGCAAGGCCGGTTACGTGCAGGTGATGTGTCCGCATATCGGCAACGTGGAACTCTACAAAACCTCCGGACACTACGACAAATACGGAAAGGATTCTTTCCAACCCATCAATACGCCCATCGAAGGCGAGCAGTTCTTCCTCAAACCCATGAACTGCCCCCACCACTGCGAAGTATATCGCTCCAAACCGCATTCCTATAAGGATCTTCCTTTGCGTATCGCCGAGTTCGGAACGGTTTACCGCTATGAACAGAGCGGCGAATTGCATGGCTTGACGCGTGTGCGCGGCTTTACCCAGGACGATGCCCATATTTTCTGTACCGCCGACCAGCTCAAAGCCGAGTTTGAATCGGTAATTGATATCATTCTGTTGATTTTCAAAACCCTGCATTTTAAGGAATATTCGGCGCAGATTTCCTTGCGCGACAAGGTGGATCACAGCAAGTATATCGGCACGGACGAAAACTGGGAAAAGGCCGAAAAAGCCATTATCGAAGCCGCCCAGGAAAAAGGCCTCAACACCTATGTGGAATACGGCGAAGCGGCCTTCTACGGCCCCAAGCTCGACTTTATGGTAAAGGATGCCTTGGGCCGCAAGTGGCAGCTGGGTACGGTTCAGGTCGATTACAACCTGCCCGAACGTTTCGGTTTGGAATATGTGGGAGCCGACAATCAGAAGCACCGTCCCATCATGATTCACCGCGCTCCTTTCGGTTCGATGGAACGCTTTGTGGCGGTTCTTACCGAAAACACCGCCGGCAAGTTCCCCTTGTGGATTACGCCGGTTCAGTTCAGCGTTCTGCCCATCAGCGACAAGTACCTCGACTATGCCAAGGAAGTAAAGGCCTTGTTGCAGGATGCCGACTTGCGCGGAGAAGTGGATGACCGCAGCGAAAAAACGGGACGCAAGATCCGCGATGCCGAGATGCGCCACATTCCCTATATGTTGATTGTGGGCGAAAAAGAAGCCGCCGAACGTACCGTTTCGGTTCGCAAACACGGAGAAGGAGACTTGGGAGCCTTGAAACTGGAAGAGTTCATTGCCAAGGTTCAGCAAGAAGTAAAAGAATACTTGTAAAACTAATTTAGGAGGACAGCGCCATCGCTATCACGAGTAACAGAAGTCAGAACCGGGGTTTCCGCGCTCCCGTAAAGAAAGAGCCCGAACACCGGATCAATCGCCGGATCACCGCGCCGGTAGTGCGCGTAGTGGGCGAAAATGTGGAAACGGCCATCATGCATCTCAAGGATGCCTTGAAGATAGCCGAAGAACGGGAATTGGATTTGGTTGAAATCTCACCTTCCGCCAATCCTCCTGTGTGCAAGGTAATCGACTACCAGAAGTTCCTTTACGAACAGAAGCGCAAGCAAAAGGAAATTAAAGCCAAGAGCGCCAAGATCGTAGTAAAGGAAATCCGCTTGGGGCCGCAGACCGATGACCACGATTTCAACTTCAAGCTGAACCACGCCAAACGCTTCCTTTCGGAAGGTTCCAAGGTAAAGGTGGATGTTTTCTTCCGCGGAAGAACCATCGTCTATAAGGAACAGGGCGAAGCCATCCTGCTGAAGTTTGCCGAAGCCTTGCTGGAATTCGGCAAGCCCGAAAGCATGCCTAAGTTGGAAGGCAAGCGGATGATAATGATGATCAGTCCCGTCAAGGCATCGGCCAAGAAAGCCGCGCCTAAGCCCGAAACCGAAGAATAAGAGTAAAAACAAACAATAACTAACCAATCATGCCAAAGTCAAAAACCAAATCGGCTGCGAAGAAAAGATTTTCTTTCACCGGAACGGGCAAGATTAAACGCAACCACGCTTACAAGAGTCACATCCTGACCAAGAAAAGCAAGAAGCGTAAACGTAATCTGACTTATTCGGCTATCGTTCACTCGGCCAACGAAGCGGCGGTGCGCGATATGTTGAATCTGTAGGCTTTTGCCACCCGTAAGGCGTCCGGGACCGCCTCTAAACAACCCGAAGCAAACATTTATTAATTGATTATGAGCACAAAGTTTCCTGAGATAAAGGAGCGCTCATACAAAAAACAAAAAAGATGCCAAGATCAGTCAATGTGGTTGCCGCAAGGGCACGCCGTAAAAAGATGCTGAAATTGACCCGCGGTCAGTTCGGTCGTAGAAAAAATGTGTGGACAGTCGCCAAGAACTCTTTGGAAAAAGGTTTGGTGTATGCTTACCGTGACCGCAAGGCCAAAAAGAGAAGTTTCCGTAACCTTTGGATTGTACGTATCAACGCCGGTATCCGTCCTTACGGAATGTCGTACTCGGCATTCATGGGCAAGCTTCATCAGAAAAACATCGACTTGAACCGCAAGGTGCTTGCCGATTTGGCGATGAACCATCCCGAAGCTTTCAAGGCTATCGTAGATAGCGTAAAATAGAGTTGTTAACATATAAATACTAGAAACCATGAGCAAACCGGCTTTAATGCAATTTGTTGACACGCTCACAAAAAGCAACGAGCTGCCTGCCTTCAAAGCGGGCGACACCATAACCGTAAGTTACAAGATCAAGGAAGGTAACAAAGAACGTATCCAGCAGTTCCAAGGCGTTGTTCTGCAACGTTCGGGAAGCGGCACCACGGCCACGTTCACGGTACGCAAGATGTCGAGCAACATCGGTGTGGAAAGAATCTTCCCCGTCAACTCTCCCTTTATCGAAAAAGTGGAAGTGAACAAACGCGGGGTTGTTCGTCGCGCCCGTATCTTCTACCTGCGTAACCTTACCGGCAAGAAAGCTCGTATCAAAGAACGTCGTTTCTAAGTTCTTTCTTGGAAGATTGCTGAAAGGCTGCATGGCGCGGATCTGTGTCAGGCAGCCTTTTTGGCGTATTTTTATCCCCCATGGAGATAAGTTCGGCAAAAGAGAACATAAGCGGTTTGGCGCATCTGTTGCAACGACTGGATTTGCAGTCGGGCGTGGGACGCCAGTTGCTTTCGCGCTCGCCCTGGTATGTCAAGGGCGAGGAAGCGCGGCTTTTGCAGGAACTCTCGCGTATCGAAACCCTCAGGAACCTTATCGGCAAAGGACAGGATGCCGTGTTGGAGAAACTCAAGCGCAAGTTCTCCCAGGTGTTGGATATACGCGGCACATTCGGCCTGATAAAGAAAGGCGATGTGGATGATGTGCAGCTGTTCGAGGTAAAGCGCTTTGCTTTGCTGACGGCGGATTGCGCCGCCTTGTTGACCGAATTGGTACGGGAATGCGCCTTTCATCCGGTACCGGAGAATTTTCCCGATTTAAGCGGGGCGGTGGCGGTGCTGGACCCGCGGGGGGAAAGACTGCCCGCCTTTTACATTTACGATGAGTACAGCCCGCTTTTGGCTCAAAAGCGAAACAGAATACAGGAACTTGCCCGTTTGGAGCAGACCGAAGGCGTTGCGCAGGAAACGGCATCCCTCCAAGAAGAATGTTCCGCCTTGGAACACGGTATCCGTTTGGACTTGGCGCGCCAACTGAGCCCTTATGTGGAAAGCCTGCAGGAAGCCATGCGTCTTGTAGCCTATTGGGATTTGCTGATAGCCAAAGCCTATCTGGCTTTTGAATATGGCATGGTGATGCCGGTGCTGCAAAACGGTCAAACCGCCGTCAAGTTGCACTACCAAGGTTTGTTCCACCCCGTGGTGAAACAGATTCTGGAAGAAAAAGGGCATCGCTACCAAAGCATCGACATAAGCCTGCAATCGGGCGCGTGCCTGTTTACGGGCGCGAACATGAGCGGCAAGACCGTCTTGCTCAAAAGCCTTGCCCTGGCTCAATGCCTGTTGCAGTTCGGATTCTTGGTGCCGGCGCGGCAGGCCGAAATGACGCTGTTCAGCCATGTGGAGCTTTTGGTGCAGGACAATCAGGACGAAGAACGCGGCCTGTCTTCTTTCGGAGCCGAGATACAACGGCTCAGCCGCATCTTGCAGGCCTTGAAGCAAGGCACGGATATGTTGCTGCTCATAGACGAACTGGCGCGCACCACCAACCCCACGGAAGGAAAAGCCATTGTGTGCGCGGTCTTGGATGCCTTGCAGGAATTGCCTTGCGTGGCGATGGTGAGCACCCATTACGGGCCGATACCCAATCCGGTGCGCCGCCTGCGGGTAAGGGGATTCCGCGAAGACTGGATGAACGCCAATTTGGAAAACGTTTCAGGCAAGATGCCGGAAGGCGCGCATTTCGACCTTTCGCGCATACAGGCCTGCATGGATTATTCGGTGGAAGAAGAAACCGCACAGGGCAATCCGCCCGCCGAAGCCTTGCGCATAGCCCGTTTGCTGGGCTTCGACGCCGAAGTGCTGGAACGTGCGGAAAAATACTACGGAACATCAGAAAAAAACAATAAAGCATAAAATGAACCAAACAAAAAGCAAATTAGGCCTTGATTTTGACAAGGTGAAGCAAGCGCGGACAGCCGCCGGCAATATCGCGGCGCAAGTGCAGCGTTTTGTGGACGGTTACACCACCGTGGCCACGGAAAGGACGATTGCCCGCCTGTTGGGGATAGACGGCGTGACCGAAGACGGTGTGCCTTATCCCAACGTGGTGGTGGATGCCCTCAAGAATGCCGGATTGCTGGGAGAAGGCATCATGTTCGTGATGGGCAATGCCGTGAGCGATACGGGCAAGACCCCGCAACAGATTGCCGAAATGGTGGGCGCGGGCCAATACGATTTGGGCAAGACGCCTGTGGCCGCTGCCGAAAAGCGCCATGCTGCCCTGCAACCCTATATCGACGCTTCGATAAAGCGCATCCGTGACCGCAGGGCCCGCCGCGAGGAATACCTCCGCACGATTGGCGAAGGCCCCAAGCCCTATCTTTACGTGATTGTGGCCACCGGCAACATTTACGAAGACGTAACCCAGGCGCAGGCCGCCGCCCGTCAAGGGGCGGACATCATCGCCGTGATACGTACCACCGGACAAAGTTTGCTCGACTACGTGCCCTACGGCGCCACCACCGAAGGTTTCGGCGGCACCATGGCCACGCAGGAGAACTTCCGCATCATGCGCAAGGCCTTGGACGAAGTGGGCGAGGAAGTGGGACGTTACATCCGCCTGTGCAACTACTGCTCGGGCCTGTGTATGCCCGAAATCGCCGTCATGGGAGCCTTGGAAGGTCTTGACGTGATGCTTAACGACGCACTCTACGGCATTCTCTTCCGCGACATCAACATGCAACGCACCTTGATAGACCAATACTTCTCGCGCGTCATCAACGGCTTTGCAGGCGTTATCATCAACACCGGAGAAGACAACTACCTCACCACCGCCGATGCCGTGGCCGAGGCGCACACCGTGCTGGCCTCCGACTTCATCAACGAGCAGCTGGCCAAAATCGCCGGCCTGCCCGAAGAACAAATGGGCTTGGGTCACGCTTTCGAAATGGACCCCAAGTTGGAAAACGGCTTCCTCATGGAACTGGCGCAGGCGCAGATGTTGCGCGAAATCTTCCCCAACGCGCCCCTCAAATACATGCCTCCCACCAAATTCATGACGGGAAACATCTTTAGGGGACACCTGCAAGACGCTCTGTTCAACATGATCGGCATCTGGACACACCAAGGCCTGCAACTGCTGGGTATGCCCACCGAGGCCATTCACACGCCCTTTATGAGCGACCGCTACCTGTCTATCGAAAACGCCCGCTATATCTTCAACAATATGAAGAGCATAGGCGAGGAAATGGAATTCAAGGAAGGCGGCATCATCCGCAAACGCGCGGCCGAGGTGCTCGACAAAGCCACTTCCCTTTTGCAGCAAATGGAAAAGGAAGGCCTTTTCGCAGCGCTCGAGAAAGGTATCTTCGCCGATATAAAACGTCCCAAGAACGGCGGAAAAGGCTTGCAGGGCGTGGCCGAAAAACGCAACAATTACGAGAACCCGTTTATTGACTTAATGAAGAAAGGAGAATAACATGAGCGGCGGATTATATTCAACTTCTCACGAAGAAATCGACAAGACTTACGACCCCAAGAAAATCAAGCCTTACGGCGACACGATGAACGACGGCAAGACGCAGTTGAGCTTCACGCTCCCCGTGCCTGCCGGCGACGAAGCGGTGGAGGCGGCTAAACAACTGTTGCGCAAAATGGGTTTCGAGAACCCGCAGATTGTTTACTACAAGGAACTTACCGAAGGTTTTACGTTCTTCAACGCCTACGGCTCCTGCACGCACACGGTGGATTATACCTCCATTCATGTGCCCAAGGTGGAATCTACCGTTATGAGCATGGAGGAAACCGATGCCTATATCCGCGAACACATAGGCCGCAAGATTGTGGTGGTGGGTGCCAGCACGGGCACCGATGCCCATACGGTGGGTATCGACGCCATCATGAACATGAAGGGTTTTGCCGGCCACTACGGTTTGGAACGCTACGAAATGATCGAGGCCTACAATCTGGGCAGCCAGGTTCCCAATGAAGAACTGATTGCCAAGGCCATCGAACTCAAGGCCGATGCGATTCTGGTATCGCAGACCGTTACCCAAAAAGACGTGCATATTCAGAACATGACCCAAATGATAGAGATGCTCGAAGCCGAAGGCTTGCGCGGCAAACTGATCGTTTGTTGCGGCGGACCGCGCATCACCTACGAACTGGGCAAGGAACTCGGTTTCGATGCCGGTTTCGGCATGAACTCCTACGCCGACGACGTGGCTTCCTACCTCGCGCAGGAAATCGCCGCCCGGATGGGGAAATAAAGCAGTATTTCAACTGAGCTATCCGGAATTCCGGATAGCTCAGAAATCTGCAAATGCCGGTTCGAGTATCTGTAAATCGAGTGCGGATTCTATCTTGAAGATAGTTTCTATAGATAAATTCTCCGTTCCTTTCAGCACACGGGAAATATATTGTTGAGAACATCCCATTCTTTCAGCCACGGCTTTTTGAGCAAGCCCTAGTTCTTCCATTTTGTCAAGCATCAACATGGCGATATGTTGGGAGTAGCGTAGCCATTCTTTGTTTTCACGCCGAGCCAAAGCCTTTTCTTTCCACTTAGAGGGCGTGGCCGATGTATGCTTGTATAATCTTTCTTGCAATGCTTTCATGGTGGATGCGGTTTTTATAATTCTGCGATATAGTCGATAAAACTATCATCGTCTATAATTTTTTCATCCAATAAAAAGTTTCGGACTTTCTCAATCCTTGCCAATTCAATGGCGGTGTGTTCACGTTCTTGCATGGTGGCGGTAAGTTTAATGGCACCACCCGTTACAATGTAAATGCCCTTGGCTAATTTTAAGGCATAAATACGTAACCAAGAGGAACGCCCCACTGGGTTTCTCAAATGTGCCTTTTCTTTTCCTAAAAGACATTCTGCGATACGGCTGTTATCCAGTGGACGGAATATCAAGTCAAGATTCGCTTCCGGTGAAATATCCATCACGATGGCTTCAAGTTGCTCGCTGTCGTTGATAGTACGGGTTATCGCCTCGTTGATATTGGTGATCTTAAAGTATCTTTCCAAGTCTTTGGAATTGGCTTTGAAAAAATTACGCAACCAAACCACATCATTCCATTGGTCAAACAGAGAATAAAGTACATTATCTGCTTCCCCATCGTAGCGAACCGCCCACAGCCGCCCGTCTTCGGTAATATCATCGAAAGTCATGGAATTTTCTTTTGTACAAAGATATAGGTTCTTTTTGAGGAATACAACTTATAAGTTGTATTCCTCAAAAAGATTTGTGCTTTATTGTATTTTCATTCCCTTCCGGTCTAAAAAATAATTTGTAAATTCACAGCCGATTTGCCGATGGGCAGGTCGGCTGTTTTTACGCTTAAAATCTTGCAACAATGGATAAGAATCAAATTCGCGAAATCATTGCCAAGCGTGTGGCAAAGGAATTGGAGAACGGCGATGTGGTGAACCTCGGTATCGGTTTGCCCACTATGGTGCCCAATTACCTGGCTCCCGGCGTGAAAGTGATTTTGCAGTCAGAAAACGGATTGCTGGGCATGGGCCCCACACCTGCCGAAGGCCAGGAAGACCCCGAATACATCAATGCCGGCGGCGGCTTCACTTCGCCCGCTACGGGAGCCTGCACGTTCAGCAGCGCCACCTCTTTCGGCATTATCCGCGGCGGCCATGTGGATGCCACCGTTTTGGGCGCGATGCAGGTAGATGAAGAAGGCGATTTGGCCAATTGGATGATTCCCGGCAAAATGACCCCCGGCATGGGCGGTGCCATGGACTTGCTTACCGGTGCCAAATTGGTGATTCTCGCCATGGAACACACCGCCAAAGGCAAGCCCAAAATCCTCAAGAAATGCACGCTTCCCCTTACCGCCAAAGGCAGGGTGAACCTTATCGTTACCGAAATGGGCGTGATGAAGGTTACCCCCAAGGGCATCGAGTTGATTGAAATCAATCCCGAGTTCAAGCCCGAAGACGTACAGGCGGCCACCGAAGCCACGCTGATTATTTCTCCCGACTTAAAGCCCATGTTGTAAAGCGTATGGAATCGCTTCCCGTGGTAGAAACCTTCTATTCCCTGCAAGGGGAGGGAGCGCATGCCGGCCGGCCCGCCTATTTTGTGCGGCTGGCCGGTTGTCGTAATGCGTGTTCCTTCTGCGACACGCCCCAATCGTGGAATCCGCAGGGATATCCGCTTGTTCCCGTAACGGAATTGGCGCGGAAGGCTTCTCAAAACGGGGCAAAAAACTGCGTGGTGACGGGCGGCGAGCCGGCCATGCACAACTTGTCGGCCCTGTGTGCCGCCTTAAAGGAAGCGGGGCTGCAACGCTGGCTGGAAACCTCCGGCAGCGAGAAATTGTCGGGCGAGTGGGAGTGGATCTGCCTTTCTCCCAAAAAGAATATTCCGGTTCAGCCCGAATATTACCGTTCGGCCACCGAGCTCAAGGTAGTGGTAGGGCAGACCGCCGACTTTGCATTTGCCGAAAGACAGGCCGCCGAGGTATCGGATTCCTGTCTTTGTTTCTTACAGCCCGAATGGGGCGAATATAAGCGGATACTGCCGCAAATTATCGATTACGCCAAGGCGCATCCGCGTTGGAACCTGTCGTTGCAGGTTCACAAATTGATAGGCGTGGAATAAATACGCAAATACACCCACATGAAAAAGATAGCTTTGATTACAGGCGCCACTTCGGGAATCGGCCAAGCCATCGCCACCCGTCTGGCAAAAGAAGGATATGCCTTGATTGTTACGGGCCGCCGCCGCGAGAAACTGGAAGCGGTCGCCGCCGAACTTTCCCGCACCACCGATGTGTTGCCCTTGGTCTTTGACGTGCGCAAGCTCGAAGAAGTGCAACAGAATCTGGGCAACCTGCCCGAAGCCTGGAAAAACATAGACGTGTTGGTAAACAACGCAGGGCTGGCGGCAGGGCTCGAACCCCTGCACGAAGGCTTGGTGGACGATTGGGAACGCATGATAGACACCAACGTGAAGGGCCTGCTGTATGTGAGCCGCACCCTGTTGCCCGGCATGATAGCCCGCAAGCAAGGCCACGTCTTCAACCTCGGTTCGATTGCCGGAAAGGAAACCTATATGAACGGCAACGTATATTGCGCCTCCAAACATGCGGTGGATTCGTTGAGCCGTTCCATGCGCATGGAATGCCTGCCCTACAACATCAAGGTAACGCAGATTTGTCCGGGTGCGGTCGAAACCGAGTTCTCCACCGTGCGTTTTCATGGCGATACCCACCGTGCCGAACAGGTCTATAAAGGCTTTACGCCCCTGAAAGGAGAGGATATAGCCGATTTGGTGGCTTATTGCGTGAACTTGCCGGCCCATGTATGCCTCAACGACATCGTGATTATGCCCACTGCCCAGGCCAATTCAGGGAATTTTTATAAGGTTTTGTAACATTTTATAACGCTATTTTTTTACTTTTGTGCCTTGTTTAAAGCTGTCAACCCATGGAGATTGAAGTTCTGAAATCCAAGATACACCGCGTCAAGGTAACGTATGCCGACTTGAACTATGTAGGCAGCATCACCATAGACGAAGATTTGATGGATGCCGCCAATATCTGCGAATACGAGCGCGTGCACATCTACAACATCATGAACGGTGAACGGCTTGAAACCTATGTGATCAAGGGTCAGCGCGGCAGCGGCGTTATCGGCTTGAACGGAGCGGCGGCACGCAAGGCGCAGGTAGGCGACTTGGTGATTATCGTTTCGTATGCCTCCATGACGCCTCAGGAAGCCCGCACCCATAAGCCCACCGTGATTTTTCCCGAAGACAACAAGATTGTTAAATGAGCAAAGAGCGCACGGGAAACAATCTTTTGAAACAGGTCTTGAAATTCGCCCTGTTTTTCGGTTTCGGCATCTTTATTATCTGGCTGTTCCAAAATACCCTTACGCCCGAAGAAAAGACGGAGATAGGCACTTCCCTGCGGAGCGCCCGTTGGATTATGGTGTTCTGGATTGCCGTTTTCGGGCTTCTGAGCCACGTTTTCCGCACCTTGCGCTGGAATCTCCTGATAGAGCCCTTGGGTTATAAGCCGCGTTTCATCAATACATTCTGCAGCGTTTCGGTGGGGTATTTCGCCAATCTGGCGGTGCCGCGTCTGGGTGAGGTGCTGCGATGCACTTTCCTGTACCGCTACGAAAAAGTGCCGGTTCAAAAATCCTTGGGAACGGTGCTGAGCGAGCGCGTGATCGATATGCTTACTTTCTTGCTGATTTTTGCCGCCTCCTTTTTCTTGGAATATAAAACCCTGCATGCCTATGTGCGCGGATTGTTCAACCGGCAGGCGGAAAGCGGCGGGCATGGCGGGCTTTGGATAGGCATTGCCTTTATCGTGCTGTTGGTGGCAGGGATATGGGTGTTGGTGGTGTATTGCAAAAAAAACACCTCCCGTTTCAAACCCGGCGGCTTCATGGCCAAAATCGCCAATCTGGTGAACGGCTTTTCCGAAGGCTTCACCTCCTTGGGGCATCTAAAGAAACCCTGGCTGTTTGTGGCTTATACCGTAGGCTTGTGGGTCTGCTACCTGTTGATGATGTATTTCCCCATCATCAGTCTGCAGGAATTGGCGGGAAGCCCGATAAGGCTGGCGGTGGTGGCCTTGGCGATGGGCACGGTGGGAATCATGCTCACCCCCGGCGGCATCGGTGTTTATCCGGTTATCATTTCCGAAACGCTTGCGGTGTTCGGCATTGCCAAAACCCTTGGCTACACGGCCGGCTGGATTGCCTGGGGAACGCAAACGGCCTTGGTTATCTTTGCAGGATTGGCGGCACTGTGTGTGCTGCCGATGGTCAATAAGAGCCGGAAAAAATGAGATTTCATTACAAAATAATACTATCTTTGCACCCTTTAAAAGTGTATTTGGATGGCTCCGATGTCGCCAACTGCACTATAAATAAGATGAAATCGAGTCCAATCTCTTAGGTTGGGCTCGTTTTTTTAGGAACTACATCGCGCTGAGTTATAGTCTGTTCTTCCGTAATCAGATTGGGATGTCCATTCAAACTGAAAAATATCCGTCCCGCACATTCCCAAAGTAAAATTTATATTATTATAATTTATATCTTGGAACTTGCTATTGCGTACGGACTTTGGTTTCTTCACCTCTCTTTTTTTAGTGTTATTGGACTTGAAAATTATAATAATATAAATTTTACTTTTCGTTCTAAAAATATTTATGTATTGATAAAACTTAGTTATTATATATATTTGTTATGGCCTAATGCCTGGTGTTTATGCCTGTAAGACAATGTGAATAATATGAAAAACAATAAGATAATGAAAAAACGATGGATTGTCTTGGCGGCTCTCGCCCTGAGCCTTTTTCCGTTGCAAGCCCAGGAAAGCGAAAGCACCGCCCCCCGGATTTTGGGGTTTGATTGTAGTGTAAGCTACGGACTTACTTACAGTAGCGTAAAGAGTTTGGATGTAAGCGGTTGCACGGCCTTGACGAGTTTGAAATGCCGATATAACGGCTTGACGAGTCTGGATGTGAGCGGTTGCACTGCTTTGCAGTATTTAGATTGCAGTTATAACGAATTCTTGACGAGTATGAACGTGAATGGTTGCACTGCTTTACAGTATTTAGATTGCAGTTATAACGAACGCTTGAAGAGTATGAACGTGAATAGTTGTACTGCTTTGAGGTATTTAGATTGCAGTTATGACGAACGCTTGACGAGTCTGAACGTGCGCGGTTTCACCGCTTTGCAGTATTTGGATTGCAAAGCTAACCAATTGGCCGGTTTGGACGTAAGCGGCTGCACGGCTTTAATGTACTTGAATTGCAGTGACAACAAGTTAAAGATACTCGATTTGAGCCAGGACACTTCCTTGACGAGTTTGATTTGCTGGGGCAATAATCTGACGAGTTTGGACGTGAGCAGGTGCACAATCTTGGATAGCTTGTTTTGTTCCGCTAATCACTTGACGGGTCTGGACGTGAGTGCTTGCACGTCCTTGACGGATTTGAGATGTGATAACAACGGCATTACGAGTTTGGACGTAAGCGGTTGCACGGCTTTGACAAACTTGAATTGCTGCAACAACATCTTGACGAATTTGGACGTGAGTGGCTGCACGGCCTTGACGTATTTGAATTGCTACCACAACGCCTTGACGAGTTTGGATGTAAGCAGTTGCACGGCCTTGACGTATTTGTATTGCTACCACAACGCCTTGACGAGTTTGGATGTAAGCAGTTGCACGGCCTTGAC
>CAMWTX010000007.1 GCA_947177315.1 uncultured Bacteroidales bacterium
AATATGGAGGAAGCGCCTGCCTCGCGCCGCCAGCCTAAACAGCAGATTATCGTGGAACCTTCCAATCCCGATAATCCGGAAGGCATCATCATGAACGAAGGCACGAACGCGCAGCCGCAGGTAGAATCTCCGGCATCCCCCACGGAATAAAAGACAGACTATGATAAAGTCCTTTAATTTTCGCGCAAAGGCACTCTTGAAAAAGGGTGTCTTTGCGCGTTTTTTGCCGGTGTTCTGTTTGCTGGCGATGAGTGTTGAAACCTATGCCGCCCAAGGCAAGGGAACGGAATACCGTTTGGAAAACTACCTGCAGTTGGGGCCTTTGGAATTTGTGTTGCCCGTGTTCAATCACGAGGCAGACATCAACGGCAAAGCCTTCGGCACGGATTTTCTTTTCGACTACGCTTTCTTTAATAACGAGTGCGCTTTCGATGCCCGTCCGCGTGCAGGCAAAAGTTTTCTTTGGCAGGGTAAGGAAACGCAGTGGCAAAAGCGCGGTGCGGATTTTCAAATCGCCATGCCGCAAGTGGACTCCACGCGCTATGCCTGGGTATTGGACTGTTTCTACCTGAAAGCCTCCGATTATGCCAAAGCCACGCTTAAGGTGGCGTTTTCGCCGGCTTTCAAACTCTATATGGACGGCCTTGAGGTGCTGAGCCAGGCCGTGGCGCAAGACACCGTTGTGCCGCAGCCCAAGACGGCAAGCCTTAAGATAGAGCCCGGCTACCACGTCCTGATGCTCAAGACCCTTTATACAGGCAAGGAAAGGAACACCGCCCTGGATGTAAGGCTGGTGGCCGAAGACGCGGATTTGGAAATGGGTGCGGAACTCAAAGAAAGTTACGGCCTGTATCATTACCTGAACGCGCCCTCGGTTTATGCGCCCCGGCTTTCGGCAAGCGGAAAATATTTCAAGCTGAGTTTCAATTACGCACAGCCCAAGCAGAAGAAATTCGCCTCGGTGCACCGCATCTACCGCACGGCGGACGTAAACGGGCAGGAACTGCCGCAGCCCTATATGGAATTGGAGGGCGTATCGGGTCTTGACTTTGCCGATAAGACCGATAAATACGCCTATATGCGCAAAAGCGGTTCCTACCACCGGATTTATGCCGGGCAACTGGGAGAACCGGCACGCATGGTGTATGAAACCACCGAAGACCTGCAAGGCTTTGCCTGGGATCCGCAGGGAAACTACCTGATTCTGCAGACCGCCACCACGGGCAAGGCCGCCGAAAATGGCCTCAAGCACATGCAGAACGCCATGGACCAATGGCCCTATTACCGTACCCGCACGGCCTTGAGCAAATTGGAGTTGGCTTCCGGCAGTCGTGTTCCGCTTACTTACGGCTATCATTCGGCATCGCTCATGGATATTTCGCAAGACGGGCGTTACCTGCTTTTCTCCACCGACGACGTAGCGGATTCCATGCGCCAATACATGCGGCAAAACGTATATCGCCTGGACTTGCAGAGCTTGCAGGCCGAATTGCTCTACGAGACGTATTTTCCGGGCAGTGCGGTATTCTCGCCCGATGCGCGGAAGCTTTTGGTTACCGGTTCGGAACAGATGTTCGCCGACCCGCATACGCCGGGTGTGAGCCTGCCTTGCCAGGATTGCTTCATTCCCAACGATTACCATACAAACGCCTTTATTTTCGATATCGACCGCAAGAAAGCCGAGCTGATCACGCACGATTTCGGGCCCTCCCTGCAATCGGTAAAATGGGAATCTTCGGGGCGTTACCTCTATTTCTACGCCGATGACCACGACCGAGTGAACCTTTATGCCTACGGCCTTGCCGACCGGAAATTCCGGCTTGTTCCGGCGCAGGTGGATGTGGTGAACGGCTTTGATGTGTGTTCCAACGCCCTTCTCTATACGGGCAGCAGCATCGACAGACCCTTCCGCGCCTATCTGGTAAAGGGCAACGCTTCCAAAAACGATTTTGCGGCTTCCAAGAATGCCTATCAGGTGGCTGACCCGCAAGGCGGTCAGTTAAAAGAAGTGGCTATCGGCGCGCATCACGACTGGAGTTTTGAAAACGCCGCCGGCAGGAACATCGAGGCGGTCTATTACCTGCCGCCCGATTTCGACGCGCAGAAGAAATACCCATGTATCGTCTATTATTATTCGGGAACCACGCCCACGCCCCGCGCCCTTTCGATGCGTTATCCCAAAAGCGTGTGGGCTTCCAACGGCTATGTGGTGCTGGTGTTGCAGCCTTCGGGGGCTATCGGTTACGACCGGGAGTTTTCGGCGGCGCATGTCAACAACTGGGGCATGACCGTGGCGGACGAAATCATTACGGGTGTGCGCCGTTTCTGCCACGAACACGCTTTTGTGGATTCCACTAAATTAGGCTGTATCGGGGCCTCTTACGGCGGTTTTATGACCCAGCTGCTGGTTACGCGCACCGATTTGTTCGCCGCCGCCGTATCCCATGCCGGCATCAGCTCCATTTCTTCGTATTGGTGCGAAGGGTATTGGGGCTACCTGTACGGGGCGGAAGCCAATCCGTTTTCGTTTCCGTGGAACCGCAGGGATATTTTTGTGGAACAGAGCCCGCTCTTTCATGCCGACAAGGTGCATACGCCGCTCCTGCTGCTGCACGGCACTTCCGATGTAAACGTGCCTATCGGCGAAAGCTATCAGATGTACAAGGCCTTGCGCCTTTTGGGCAGGGAAGTGGCGATGGTTACGGTGGCGGGCGAAGACCACGGCATTGTGGATTACGCCAAACGCATCGACTGGGAAAAGACCATCCTGGCCTGGTTCGAGAAATACCTCAAGAACCGCCCGCAGTGGTGGGAAAGCCTCTATCCCGCCAAAAAAATGTAAGCCATGAAGATTTACACCAAAAGCGGCGATAAAGGCGCCACGTCTTTGATAGGCGGCCGCAGAGTTGACAAATGCGACGCGCAGGTGGAAGTTTACGGCACGATAGACGAACTCAACTCCCACTTGGGGCTGTTGGCGGCCTATCCCGTGCATACGCCTCAGCAAAGAGCCTTGCTGCAAGACATACAGCGTTGCCTGTTCGGTATCGGCGGCTTTTATTCTTTCGATTTTTCGGCAGGCAGGGAATTTACGTTGCCTTTTCCGGCAACGGGCAATGTGGAACGCTTGGAAAATGCCATAGACGAAATGGAAAAGGCTTTGCCCGCGCTTAAAAGTTTTATCCTGCCGGGCGGCACGGTGGCGGCGGCGCAGGCACAGGTGGCCAGAACGGTCTGCCGCCGTTGCGAGCGCAGGATGGCAGGCTTTGCCGGCGTGCCCCAAAACTATGCCGCTTTGGAATCCGTGGCCAAAGCGTACATAAACCGACTGTCGGATTTTCTGTTTGTTGCGGCGCGTTACATCAACGCCCAAGAAGAAAAAGCGGATATCCTCTATTGATTTTCCCTCTGTTTCTAAACAGCCGACAGGGATAGGAAAGCTATTCGAAACTCCGGATTAATTCCAGAGAGTCTAAAAAATTGTAGAAGGAACGGAAGTATTTGAAAAGGGGAGAGATTCTGCCCATGCCCGAAAGGCTGTCGAACGGCAGTATCGAGGCCGATAGAACGATTCCCGAAAGGCGTTCCAGAAACTTGTCCAAATCCATGTTCAAATCCACATGGGATTCCTGCAATCCGGGGCCTGTTACCACCAGCCAGTAAGACACATCAGGCATTTTGGGAATCCAAAACTGTTGTTTGTAAAGGTTCTCCACCAAAAAAAACTGCACGCGGATTTCTTCCACCACATGGGTGAGCACATTCAGGTGCAGCGGATTCGTGGAATATTCCGGCGGCTGATAGGCATATTTGATGTTGGCCAGATTCCAGTGCAGACTTTGATTGAGGGAATGGGCCAGCCGGTAAAAGGGAAGGCCGGGCGAGTGAAGGGCGATGACCAACACCTCGTCCGGCTGTATTTCGTAATCTTCCGGATCTAACTTGAACAGGTTGGAAGGCATACGGATTAGAAGCGGTGTATGCGTGCCGTTTCGGGCTTTTCTTCGCGCAGAAAATCGCTCTTGGCGTTAAACAGCAGGTCGCGGGTAACGGCTTTCTTGCCTTTGCCTTTCTGCATTACGGCGCGGTAGGCTTTGTCGCGTCCGGCCGATTGGTAGTAGAGTTCCTTGAGCGTGAATCCGGCGGCCAAAGTATCGGCGGCGGCTTTGAGGCGGGCGGGGCAGTAGGCCAAAGGAATCTGCGTTTCGGTGCAGAAATGCGCCTTGTCGCGGTAGATTACTTTCTTGTGGTCGCCGTCGAGCGTGTAGGTGCCGATGATATAGACATTCTGGTCGTCTTCCACCTGACGCCAATCCACCGCCACCGTGCCGGAATTGTAGGCGCGGAAATGGCTGATCACTTGGTCGGGCGGCAATTCGATCTTTTCTGATTTTACCTGTGCCTTTACCTGCACCAGGGCGGCGATGGCCACCACCAGCGTAAACAACATTTTACTTTTCATATCCATGGTATTTTTAATCATGTTTGAGCCGGCGTTCCTTTGCACACCGGAACGTCAGTAAAAAACACCGCAAAGTTACAAAACCTTATATTATATGCGTACCTTCGCGTACTGATAAATTTTTATGAACCGTCTTACTTTTTTGGGAACCGGAACTTCGCAGGGCGTGCCGCTGATAGGATGCCGGTGCCCGGTCTGCACCTCGCAGGATCCGAAAGACAAAAGGCTGCGCACCAGCGCGCTTATTCAGACACCGGAAGTTACAGTGCTGATTGATGCCGGGCCCGATTTCCGCTATCAGATGCTGCGGGCGGAAGTGCAGCGCATCGACGCCATTCTGCTGACCCACTACCACCGCGACCATATCGCCGGCCTGGACGAAGTGCGTTCCTTCAATTATTTTCAGCAGCGCGCCATACCGGTCTATGCCAATAAGGAAACCATCCAGGCGGTGCATGCGTTTCTGCCCTATGCCTTTGGCAAACACCGCTATCCGGGTGCGCCCCTTTTCGATTTGCATCAGGTGCGGAAACGCCCCTTTCATATAGGCGACCTCACGATAAGGCCCATAGAGGTGCTCCACTACGACCCGAAGGCGATGCTCAACGGCGAAATGAAAGTGAACGCCTACCGCATGGGCGATTTTACCTATATCACCGACGCCAAGGTAATCGCCCCCGCCTCGATAGACAAGATACGCGGCACCAAAACGTTGGTGGTGAACGCCTTGCGCCACGAGCCGCATCCCACTCATTTCAGCATTTCCGAAGCCTTGCAGCTCATCGACGAAATCAAGCCGGAACGCGCCTATATAGTGCATACCGGCCATGCCTTGGGCTATGCGCAGACCCAGGGCGAACTGCCCCCAAACGTACAGATGGCCTACGACGGGCTCACCATAGAATTTTGATTTTACAAAAAAACACACGATGAAAGCCTATCTTGACTTGCTCCGCACCATTATGGAAAAAGGAACCGATAAGTCTGACCGCACCGGCACGGGAACGCGCAGCTATTTCGGTTATCAGATGCGTTTCGACCTATCCGAAGGCTTTCCCCTGGTAACCACCAAAAAACTGCACCTGCGCTCCATTATCCATGAACTGCTTTGGATGTTGCAGGGGGATACCAATATCGGCTACCTGCACGACAACAAGGTTACCATTTGGGACGAATGGGCAGACGAAAACGGCGACCTGGGTCCCGTTTATGGCAAGCAGTGGCGCGATTGGGTAGCTCCCGACGGCCGCCATATAGACCAGATGAAAGACGTACTGCAACAGATAAAGACCAATCCCGATTCGCGCCGCCTGATCGTTACCGCCTGGAACCCCGCCGATGTAGATAAGATGGCCTTGCCGCCCTGCCACACCTTCTTTCAGTTCTACGTAAGCGAAGGCAGGCTCTCCTGCCAGCTTTACCAACGTAGCGCCGACACATTTTTGGGCGTGCCTTTCAATATCGCCTCCTATGCCTTGCTTACCTCCATGATGGCGCAGGTGTGCGGGCTCAAACCGGGTGTTTTTGTGCACAGCATGGGCGATGCCCATATCTACCACAACCATTTTGAGCAGGTAAAACTGCAACTGAGCCGCGAGCCCTATGCCTTGCCGCGCCTGAGGCTTAATTCGGAGGTAAATGATTTGTTCTCTTTCCGCTACGAAGACATTGAGATACAAGACTACCACTGCCATCCCACGATCAAGGGGGATGTGGCGGTGTAAGGTGCATCGTTTTCTTTCTTCATGAATAAAAGTTCGATACTGGTTCGGAAATCCAAAAAAAATATGGTTTTCCGAACCAGTATAAGTCCTTTTTTGTATCTTTGGGAAAAGATTAATTCATTGCTATATGGCAGATACAATCATAGGCAGAGAAGCGGAACGGGAGATATTGCGTCAACGTATAGAATCGAATGCGCCGGAATTGATAGCCATTTATGGCCGCCGCCGCATCGGTAAGACATTTTTGGTACGTCAATATTTCAACGATACCTTCAGTTTCTATTCCACTGGTATCTATCAAGGGAGTATGAAAGAGCAACTCGGCGAATTTCGGCGTCAGTTGGAACACTATTCGGGGCACAAGTGGAAAGTTGCCAAGAACTGGTTTGATGCATTTGCCCAATTGCGCGAATATCTCGAATCATTAGACGGGAATAAGCCTATTATCGTGTTCCTCGATGAATTCCCGTGGATGGATACGCAAAAGAGCCGTTTCATAAAGGCATTCGAATATTTCTGGAATTCGTGGGGCGCTACGAATAACCGCCTGAAATTGATTGTATGCGGCAGTGCTACTACATGGATGCGAGAGAATGTACTCTCCGAAAAAGGAGGGCTTTATAACCGTACCACCCGCAGCATTTATCTTGCACCGTTCACCCTGCATGAGACAGAGCAATATCTAATCTCTCGAGGTATTAAGTGGAATCGCTATCAGATTGCAGAGTGTTATATGATTCTCGGAGGCACGCCGCTCTATTTGCAAATGCTGGAGCGCAATCAGAGCATAACACAGAATGTGGACAATCTCTTTTTTGTACAGAATGCACCATTGGCACATGAGTATGATTTTCTGTTTAGGTCGCTGTTCAATGAGGCGATAGTTCATCGTCAGATTGTCGAGACTTTGGCAAGCAAGGTTGTCGGTATGACACGAATGGAGATTATTGCCGCGGCAAAAATTGAAGACGGTGGATTATTAACAAAGGCATTACGCAATTTAACGGATTGTGATTTTATCCGACAATACACTGCTTTCGGCAAGAGTGAGTACGGAACAGTCTATCAACTAACCGATTTATTCTCTTTGTTCCACTTACGCTATGTCAAAGGCTATCGCGGACAGGACAAACATCATTGGCAGAATATGGTCGATTCTCCATCACGCCGTGCATGGAGCGGCTATTCATTCGAACAGTTGTGTCTGCATCATATTCAGCAAATCAAACAAAAACTCGGCATTAGCGGTGTACAAAGTGACGTTTATGCATGGAAAGGCAAAGGCGGTCAGATTGATTTGCTGATTGACCGCAGAGATCAGACTATCAACCTATGCGAAATGAAATTCTCTCAAGGGGAATTTGAAATCACGAAACAGTATGACAAGCATCTGCGTGAGCGGGCCGAAAGTTTCCGTTCAGCTGTAAAGACACGCAAAGCCTTGCATCAAACCTTTGTTACGACTTATGGCGTAAAGAAGAACATGTATAGCGGAAATATGCAAACTGAGGTTCGTCTTGACGATCTATTTGCTGAATAAACGCCCGATTCTGGTTCGGTAACTCAAAAAAAAATATAGTTTCCGAACCAGTATCGACACTTTTCGCCAAAAACATTTCAAAAAACTTTCGGGGTTCACTTCATTCGGCAGCCCCCTTTTTCATTCGTGATAAATCAACGTTACGGCAGAGGTTGGCTATGTAATTACTATTTATGGAGAGCGGTTCGGTGTAGCTACCGTTTCCTGAAAATCCGCATAAGGATCATCAGCACGATGATGATGGAGGAAAACGCCATGAAGTATTTGCCGATATGGTACTCGGGCGCCAGGGCCAGCAGAAGCACCGAACCGATGAACAAGCCAATGAGCAGGATGGCCAGCACGATGCGGTTGGCGATGTTGCGCAGGGTCTTGTTGGGGTAGTCGGCATTCTCCATCTTGATTTCGTGGCTGATTTTGCCTTCCTTGATTTTATAGAGAATTTCGTTGATCTGATTGGGCAGGCTCCGCGCCAGGCTTACATAGTCGGTAACGGTGTCGAATACCGAGCCCGCCACTTTCTGCAGGTTGTACTGGGTCGATACCAGGCGTTTGGCGTAGGGCAGCACCAAAGGCGTGATGGGCAGTTCCGGGTCGAGTTCGCCGGCAAAACGCTGCAAGGTAAGCAGAGCCTTGCCCAGCATGAACATACCCGAAGGAACGCGCAGCTTGTGCTTTACCAGAATGTTGATGCAGCTTTGCATGATGCCCGCAAAATTGATTTCTTCCACCGGCACGTTGCCCACCCGTTTGAGTAGGGAATCGAGCTCGAATTCGAGTTCGTCTATGTTCTGGTAGAATTTCTTGCCGCTGAGCGTGAGCAATGCCGCGCACATGCCCTTGGGGTTCTTGCGCACAAAGCTGATGAGGAACTTGGCGATAAAGTTCATTTCGCGCGGACGCAAGGTTCCCACCATGCCGAAGTCGATAAAGCACACCACGTTATTGGGCATGATAAAGATATTGCCCGGGTGCGGGTCGGCGTGGAAAAAGCCTTCTTCCATAATCATCTTCAGCAGCGCGTTCGCCCCGTTGACGGCAATGGCGTGCAGGTCGTAGCCTTTTTCGCGCAACGCATCGATATGATCCGGCGCGATGCCCTTTATCTGTTCCATCACCAACAGCCTCCGCGTGGTGTATTCCGGATAGGTGCGCGGAATATGCACGGTTGGGTCGTTTTCGAACATTTTGGCAAAGCGCGTCATGTTCTCCATTTCGTTAAAGTAGTCCAGCTCGTTCGAAATCTGCTGGGCGAACTCATCCACGAAACCCGAAAGATCCATGTAGGCATACTTGGGATAAGACTTCACGAACCAATTGGACATCAGGCGAAGCAGCTTGATATCCAGTTTGATGGTGTTCTCGATATGCGGCCTTTGAATCTTGATGATAACCTCGTCGCCGTTCTTGAGCCGTCCTTCATACACTTGCCCGATGGAGGCCGAAGCCAGGCAGGTGGGCGAGAGCCATTCGAAAACATGTTGGGTTTTGCGCCCCAGTTCGTTTTCGATCAGGTTGATGGCCGTGTTGTTGTCGAAAGGAACCACCTGCGACTGCAGTTTCTTGAGTTCGGAACGGATGCGTTCGGAAAGCACGTCGGGGCGGTCTGCCAGAATCTGCCCGAACTTGACGAAAGTGGGTCCCAGGTCTTCGATGAGCATGCGCAGCTGTTCGGGACCCGAATGGAGTTCCTTTTCGGGATGCCGCTTGATATGGTGTTTGCCCAGGCGCGTTCCCCAGAACCAGGAGGAAATGCCGTGGCGGAAAAGGATGCCGAATATCTGCATGAAACGGCACAATTCCAGAAATCCTGTGTAAAGATGCAGTATTTTCATGCCTTGCGGGTATTGAGTTCGCGTATTATTTCATCCAGGCGTTCGTTTATCTGCGCCAGTTGCGCCGCCAGTTCCTCCACCTTTTCTTGCCGGGCGGCGGCCTGCCGGTTCAATGCGGCGGCTTGCAGTTCTTCCTTGAGCGCGGAAAGACCGCTCACCACATGGCTTCCGGCCTTGGTTCCGGTCTGTTTGTCCAAGCCCGTGTAATCTTCCAATACGGCGCTGAACTTCTCGATAAAGGAGTCTCTGTCTTCGGTGGCTGCCGAAAGGGCCGTGCGCAGCAGAAAATTCAATTTGTTATTCATGGAACTATCGGATTTGGCAGATTTGGTGTAATAATTCCTCGAATGCGGGCGAGGCCTTTCCCAAACGGCGGTAGGCATTCCATGCCTCCTGGCCGAAGCGGTTGGCCGCCTCAACCGCGTATTCTTCGCCGCCCGACTGCTTGATGCGGTCTATGAGCAGGTTCAGGTCTTCTTTCTGTGCCTTTTCGTCGTGTTCCGGGCTGTTGTGGCGTTCCACCAAGGAGGCCAGACGGAAAAAGAAATCTTCTTTTTCAGCTGCCGTGCCGTGTTGCAGGTAATACAGGGCGGGCAGCGTCAGTTTGCCTTCCAGCAGGTCGTTACCGTATTGTTTTCCGCTGTCGGCGCTCGTGTCTAGGTCCAGCAAATCGTCTTTTATCTGGAACACCATACCGGCCTTGCGGCCAATCTCGCGCACGGTTTCCACGTCTTTTTGGGAGGCTTGCGCCGTATGCGCCCCGCATTGGCAACAGCAGCCGAACAGAGCGGCAGTCTTGCGTTCGATGATGCGGTAGTAGGTGTCTTCGTTGGCCTCCGGATTGCCGGCGTATTCCAGCTGTATGAGTTCGCCGGCGCTCATCTGCCGGATTACATCCACCAAAAAGAGCAGCAACTGGCTGTCGTTACCGTCGTAGGCTTTCAGAAAAGCGTTGGTAAGCATGTAATCGCCCGCCAGCACCGCGGTCTTGTTGCCGAAAAGGGAACGGATGGAAGCCTTGCCCCGCCGCAGGTCCGCCATATCCACCACGTCGTCGTGCACCAAAGAAGCCATGTGCACCACTTCCACCAACGAAGCCGCCAGATAGGCCTGTTCAGAAATATCCTCCTTGAAAAGCCGGTGGGTGAGCAGCACCAGCATCGGGCGGAGCTGTTTTCCCTTGGATTGGAAAAGCTGGCGATATACTTTTTCTATTTCCGGAAAATCTCCCGAAATGAACGCCTGGAACTTTTGGTTGAAGACAGCTAAGTCGGCTGCGGTATGTTGCTGTAAGTCCAAACCCATGATGTTTACTTTTTGATGCTGAAAGCCAGGGCGTAGAGTTTTATCTGCTTGAGCATGGCGGTAAGCCCGTTGGAGCGGGTGGGGGAAAGGTGTTCCTTAAGCCCCATGCGGTCAAGGAAATCTACCGGCGCATCGACGATAGCCTGCGGTTCTTCGCCCGAAAAGACATAAATCAGCAAGGCGGCGATTCCTTTGGTGATCACCGCATCGGAATCCGCCTTGAAATAAACCTTTCCGTCTTTAAGCTCGGCCTTGATCCAGACACGCGACTGGCAACCTTTTATCAAAAAGGATTCGTTTTTGTCGCCCTCGGGCAGAACTGGACATTCCTTGCCCTTTTCAATCAGGAGCGTGTAACGGTCCATCCATTCGGAAAGTGCCGAAAACTGCCGCACGAGCTGTTCTTGTTTCTCTATGATGTTCATGGCTTAATAACCGTATTTTTCTTTCCAGAGCTGTTTGAGGCGGTGGCGCATCTCGTTTTCCTTGGGATTGTTTCCCGGCTGGTAGAAAACGCTACCGCCGATGGCTTCGGGCAAAAATTCCTGTTCGGCAAAATTGCCCTCAAAGTCGTGGGCGTAGCGGTAACCGTCGTGGTAGCCCAGTTCTTTCATCAGTTGGGTGGGCGCGTTGCGCAGGTGCAGCGGCACCGGCAGGTCGCCCGATTGCTTGACTTCCGCCAAAGCCGCGTCGATGGCCAGGTAGGAGGCGTTGCTTTTGGGGGAACAGGCCAGATAGACGGCGGTCTGGCTCAAGGTAATCCTGCATTCGGGATAGCCTATCTTGTGAACCGTGTCGAAACAGGCGTTGGCCAAGAGAAGCGCGTTGGGATTGGCGTTGCCGATGTCTTCGGAGGCCAGTATCACCATGCGCCGCGCAATGAACTTGGCGTCCTCTCCGGCGGCGAGCATCCGCGCCAGGTAATACACGGCGGCGTTGGGGTCGCTGCCGCGCAGCGACTTGATGAAAGCCGAAATGATATCGTAGTGGTTCTCGCCGTTTTTGTCGTAGGTGGCCAGATTCTGCTGGATAAGCGCGGTAACAAGACGGTCGGTGATGACACCTTTGCCGTTGTTCTTCGTGTCCGCCATGAGTTCGCCCGCCACCAGTTCCAGGGCATTGAGCAGCTTGCGGCCGTCTCCGCCCGAAATGCGTTTGAGGGCGGCGCTCTCTTCTACGACGAGCTCAAAATGGTAACGGTTCCCGATATGTTCCGCCGCCCGTTGGATAAGCACGTCCAGTTCTTCGGAAGAAAGCGTCTGCAGCACATACACCTGGCAACGCGATAAAAGAGGCGAAATCACCTCGAAAGACGGGTTTTCGGTGGTGGCGCCGATAAAGGTAATCGTGCCTTTTTCCACCGCCCCCAGCAGCGAGTCTTGCTGCGACTTGCTGAAACGGTGTATTTCGTCGATGAACAGGATGGGGCGTTTGTTCTGCATGTTGCGGCTTCGGGGCGCGGGATTCTCGAACAGCGAGGGCGAATCGAGCAAGGCCGTGGATTTCTGCATCCGTTCGGCATTGTCGAGTACCGCGCGCACGTCCTTTACCCCTGCCAGCACGGCGCTGAGGGTAAAGAAAGGCCGGTCCAGATATTTGGAGATGAGGTAGGCCAAGGTGGTCTTTCCCACCCCGGGAGGCCCCCAGAGAATCATCGAGGGCAGGTTTCCCGACAGTATGGCTTTTTCCAGCACCGCGCCTCGACCCATAAGATGGGTCTGCCCGATGTACTCTTCCAGACGTTGCGGACGTAATTGTTCGGCTAATGGCGGGTTCATGCTGAAATAAGGAATACGGTGTTCTTTTTGTTGATGTCCGCCGGGTTCCTGCGCCACTGGGCAATGGTGCGGGTAACAATCAGCTCATCGGGCAAGGTGATGTTGCAGGCAACACACAGGCGCGTATCGGGGTGGCATACCGACAGTATGCTTTCCAGCATCTGCCGGCTGCGGTAGGGCGTTTCGATGAACAGCTGCGTCTGCCCCGTCTTGCGTGACCTGGCTTCCAGTTCGGCCAAGCGTGCCTGCCGGTCTTTGGCCTCTACCGGAAGATAGCCCGAAAAGCAGAAATTCTGTCCGTTGAAACCCGAGGCCATCAAGGCCATAAAAAGCGAGGAAGGGCCGCTTAGGGGCGTAACCTTCATGCCGTTGCGGTGCGCCCACGCCACGGCCATCGCGCCGGGGTCGGCCACGCAGGGCAGGCCGGCTTCCGAAACCACGCCTATATCTTGCTTCGAAAACGATACGGGGTCTATGCCTTGATGTTGCAGGAGGCTTTCGACGCTCTCTTCTTTCGTATGTTCGTTCAGTTCCACAAAGGCCACTTCCTCAAAAGGCGCGTCAAAGCCCGCCTTGCGCAGGAAACGCCTTGCCGAACGAAGGTCTTCCACAAAAAACGCGCGAAGATGTTTGATCCGCGATAGGTAATCGGCCGGCAATACGGCGCTCACGGGCGTATCGCCAAGGCAGCTGGGCAACAGGAACAGAGTTGCCATGGGAAAAATCAGTTTTTGATTTTTTTATCCAGTTCTTCCACCACGCCTTTAAACGACTTGTCGGTGTCGATAAGGTTCTGAATCGTCTTGCAGGCGTGAAGAACCGTGGCATGGTCGCGTTTGCCGCATTGGGCGCCGATAGAGGCCAGCGAATTCTTGGTGTGCTTTTTGGCAAAGTACATGGCCAGCTGGCGGGCAATCACGATTTCGCGGCGGCGGGTGTTGGAATGGATTTTATCCACCGGCAGTTCGAAATGGTCGCAGATGACTTTCTGAATATAGTCGATCGAAATTTCTTTGGCCGAATTGTGTACGATCTGGTCTATCATCTTGCGCGCCAGTTCCATCGTGATGGTCTTCTTGTTGTGGATGGACTGGGCGAGCAGGGAGTTGAGCACGCCTTCCATTTCGCGCACGTTGGTGGAAATGCTGTAGGCGATGTATTCGATAACGTCCTTGGGCATCTCAACCCCGTTGGAGTGGAGTTTCTTCTGCAGGATGGCGATGCGCGTTTCCACATCGGGAACCTGCAGTTCGGCGGCCAAGCCCCATTTGAAACGGGAAAGGAGGCGCTGGTCGATGCCCTGCAACTCTACCGGCGGTTTGTCGGAAGAAATGATAATCTGCTTTCCGCTTTGATGCAGTTGGTTGAATATCTGAAAGAAGGCATCCTGGGTCTTGTCTTTGCCCGCCAACTTGTGTATATCGTCGATCAACAGCACGTCGATAAGCTGGTAAAAGTGCGTAAAGTCGTTGGTGGTGTTGTTCTTGCAGGCGTCAACAAACTGCTGGGTAAAAAGTTCGGCAGAAACGTACAGCACCGTCAAGTCGGGATAGTTCAGCTTGGCCTGCAGGCCGATGGCGTTCATCAGGTGCGTCTTGCCCAAGCCGATGGGGCTGTAGAGGAACAGGGGATTGAAGCCCGTCTTGCCCGGCTTTTCGGCAATGGAGTAGCCTACCGAACGCGCCAGGCGGTTGCATTCGCCTTCCACGAAATTGTCGAAGGAATAGGTGGGGTTCAGTTGCGAATTAACCTTGATTTTCTTGATGCCCGGAATGATGAAAGGGTCGGGTAGTTGTTGGTTGCGTTGCGGGATGGGCATGGCGGTGGGCTGGTTTCGGGTTTCTTTTTTGTATCCGCTTTCGGCCGTTACCACATAAGGATTGGTATTGTCCACGATAACGGAGTATTCCAAGCGGCCCTCCGGTCCCAGCGTGCGTTTGATGGCCGAGCGCAACAAGTCAACGTAGTGCTCTTCAAGCCATTCGCAAAAAAACTGGCTGGGAACCTGTATGGTTAAGGTGCTGTTTTCTAACTTTACGGCCTTGATGGGGGAGAACCATGCCTTATAGTTTGCGGAGTCGCCCAGGTTGTCACGGAAGATTTTGAGGCATTCTTCCCACACGGATGTATGATTCTTTTCCATCTCAGCTCAATTAAACGTAAGGTGTTATATCTTGATTGTTGATAAGTCGTTTTTCCGGACTTTTCAACCATGAATTTTTCGCTTGCAAAGATGGTACGAAAAAAGATAAAAAAAAAGTGTGTCAGCTCTTGTTTTTTCAGAAAGAATAATTAGAGGAAACGGGCGAAGTTTGCCTGATTTCTTATTTAGGATATGATTTACTTTTGATTGCGATTTTTAGGGAGAAGGCCTGCAAAATGTTGCCTGAAAAAATATTGTAAAAATTTTTGACCGCCGATTGTTAATTACCTCCGGAAAGGGCTTCCGGAAAAGAAATTTATCAAACGGTTGATAAGTTCTTGGAACGTGCTAATCCCATACCTTTGCAAAAGCACGGGGCGGAAAAGAGGGTCTTTGCCGTTCACGGCATCAAACAGATAGGCTATGTACAGTTATGATACCCAAATCCGCGTATGTTACGGGGATGTTGATCAGATGGGCTTTGTTTATTATGGAAATTACCTCAGGTTCTATGAGATAGCCAGGGGCGAAACCATGCGGGCGCTGGGCCTTTCCTACCGCGAGATGGAAGAAAAAGGCGTGATGATGCCCGTGGTCAAGGCCGAACTGAACTATAAGAGGCCGGCGCACTACGACGATGTGGTTACGGTACGCACCATCGTGAAAGAACTGCCCCGAGGGGCGCGCATGGACTTCTATTATGAGGTATATAACCAAGAAAGCCAACTGCTCAACCATGGGTTTTCGCAATTGGCTTTCGTAAAAAAGGATAGCGGAATGCCTTGCCGCTGTCCGGAGTATCTTTCGGAACGACTGAAGCCTTACTTCGCGTAGTTCACCGCCCGCGTTTCACGGATAACGGTAATCTTGATCTGACCGGGATAGGTCATCTCTTCCTGAATCTTCTTCGACAGGTCGAGCGAGAGCTGGCAGGCTTGGTCGTCGGTAACCTTGTCGGCACCCACGATAACACGCAGTTCGCGACCAGCCTGGATGGCGTAGGTCTTGACTACGCCCGGATAAGACAATGCCAGGGATTCCAGGTTGTTGAGGCGGTTGATGTAGGCTTCCACCACTTCGCGCCTTGCTCCCGGACGCGCGCCTGAAATGGCATCACACACCTGAACGATGGGCGAAATGAGGTTGGTCATCTCGATTTCGTCGTGGTGAGCGCCGATGGCGTTGCATACTTCGGGGCTTTCCTTGTAGCGTTCGGCCAGTTTCATCCCTAAGATGGCGTGCGGCAGTTCGGGCTCGTTGTCGGGCACCTTGCCGATATCGTGCAGAAGGCCGGCGCGTTTGGCAATCTTGGGGTTCAGACCCAGTTCGGAAGCCATCGTGGCGCAGAGGTTGGCCGTTTCGCGGGCGTGTTGCAACAGGTTCTGCCCGTAGGAGGAACGGTATTTCATCTTACCGATGAGGCGGGTCAGTTCGTTGCTCATATTGAGGATACCCAGGTCGATGCAGGTACGCTTGCCGGTTTCCATAATTTCCTGCTCGATCTGCTTCTGGGTCTTGGTAACCACTTCTTCGATGCGGGCAGGGTGGATGCGGCCGTCGGTAACCAGTTTATGCAGCGAAAGACGGGCGATTTCGCGGCGCACGGGGTCAAAACCCGAAAGGATGATGGCGTCGGGCGAGTCGTCGATGATGATTTCCACGCCCGTGAGCGCTTCCAGGGCACGGATGTTGCGCCCTTCGCGGCCGATGATGCGGCCTTTGATTTCTTCGTTCTCAAGGTTGAACACCGAAACCGTGTTTTCAATCGCATGTTCGGCGGCGGTGCGCTGGATGGTTTGGATAACGATTTTCTGAGCTTCCTTGTTGGCTGTCAGCTTGGCTTCGTTCACCACGTCCTTGATCTGGCTCAAGGCTTCGGATTTGGCTTCGTCCTTGAGCGATTCGATCAATTGGGATTTGGCTTCTTCGGCCGAAAGTCCGGCCACGGCTTCCAGTTGCTTTACATGCTGGGCGTGGCTTTTTTCGAGTTCCTGCTGCTTTTTGCCCACCACCTGCAACTGGTTGTTGAGGTTTTCCTTCAAGGTGGAAAGCTCGTTGTTCTTGCGCTGGATTTCTTCTAACTTCCGGTTTATTTCGTTCTCTTTCTGCTTGATCCGGTTTTCGTTGCGAACCAAGTTGCTGTTGCGTTCCTGTACGTTCTTATCGTACTCGGCCTTCATCTGCAAGAACTTTTCCTTGGCTTGCAACAGCTTTTCTTTCTTCAGGATCTCGCCTTGGTTTTCAGCCTCCGTGAGAATCCTCTTCTGTCTTTTCTTGAGCACCACCGCGTTCACGGCCGCCCAAATTCCGACGCCGAGCAAAAACGCTACGACGATCAAAACGGCATTCGAATCCATCTCTTTTTGTTTTTATAATGAATGAAAGCCTATCAAAAGAAGCAAGGCAAGTATGAAAAGCAAGAAAAACCGCAGACCCTATAGAGTTAAAGAAAACTCCTGCTCTATATTTATGGGGCAGCCCTTTCTTTCTGGTTTCTTACGTCTCCAAAGGAGATTCCCCGAAGGGAATTCAAAGCCTACCATCCCGAACCGGAACCCATCCCCAAAGTTTAAAATGTTGAGTTTTCAAACTGTAAGGTGGGTCATGCGGTTTTTCTTCATATAGAAAGCGTTCTGTCTATCTGCTGCAACCGTTCCGCCAATTCGTGGTCCCTGTAACTGAGTTCCCTTTCGTTCTTCAGTGAATTGAGGGTGTATTGCAATGCCACCATGGACAGCAAATCCTGATAATCTTTAAACGCGTAGTTCTGCGCGTAGCTCCGTAGTCCTTCGTTTATCTTCCGTGCCGCTTCCCGGATAAGGGGTTCGTCATCGGGGTTCACCATCAGCTTATACGGTCTTTCGCAGATGTTTACGGTAATAGGAATCGCGTTCATTCTTATGGGTGGTCTTCAACCGGTGCGGTTTCCGTACCCGGTTCGTCGAAAGCGTCCAGAAGCACCAGGCAACGGTCTATCTCCCGCACCAAGCCGTCAATCACGGCTCCGGCTTTTTGCCTGTCTTGCTTTCCATTGCCGCAGCCGAGGCTGCCGCTTACTTTTAATATGCTGTTTTTGTTTTCTAATTCTTTTATCTTGCTTTTGTGCAAGTTCAAGGAAACTTCGGTTTCGTTCAACCGGCTTTTGAGTTTCTTGTTCTCGATTTCAAGCACGGAGAGCCTTTCAGCCAAATCCCGCGCCTTTTTCTCGATACCGGAAACCAAAACAGCCAAGTCGTTCACGCCAAAATTACCTTTGGCGCAAATTTAAGGCTTTTGCCACGATAAAACAAGAACCTCAAAGGTTAAACAATTCTAATAAATGTCGTGTTCGAGGTCGGTGGGGTCGTTTTCGCCGCAGTTCTGCATACCGTCGCTGAACTCGCGGTTGGCGAACAGCTCCGCGATACCCGTTATCTGTTTGAGCCTCAGCAATTCATCGCGATCCATACCGATATTCCGCAAAATCCACGCATCGGACATATTCGCCTTGGTGAGCTCGGCCACGATTTCGCTCATCAGCTCCACATTGTGCGTGCCGCGTGCGCGGTTGTGACGTATGGTGGAAGCCATGCGGTTGGAAAGGTCCTTGTCGATGACCGTCACGGGCAGCATCCCGTTCTCGCGCTCGTAAATCCGCTTGGATTTCTTCAGCACCATATAGCGGTGATAGCCGTCCACCAATTCATACTTGTCGCGCTCCTTGTCGTAGTAGCATACGCAGGGCATGGTGTAGCCGTCTTCCCAAATGGAAATCTCCAGCAACTTCATTTCCGGAGGCGCCACGATATTGGGATTGTAGCTGTTGGCCTCAATCTTCTCTATAGGCACGGCACGGACTTCGTACACAGGGCTTTTATAGTTTTCCATTTTTTGATTTCTTTTTGGCTTTGGGCTCTTTGTTTTTTTTGCCTTCTTTGGATTTCACCCCTTTGGGGGACGCTTCCTTATCTTTTGTACCTTTTGTTCCTTTTGTACCGAGCAAGGATTTATATTTCTCCATGATTTTCTTGCGCCGCGTCTTTTCCAGCTTATTGGGCGCGAAACCCATATACTTGCAGGCATGGTCGTTCTTGAGAATGCAGATGCAGATGCGCTTGTAGGAGGGAATCTGACTGAATTCGGGAATGGAAATATCGTCTAAATAGTCCATCCTGACCGGCTTCTTGGTAGTCTTGTAGTTGCTTTTTTCCTCCACCTGCACGGGAATGCCCGAATCCTGCAACTTGGAAATCGTATCGTCGGCGAGCACCCCACCCTTGTCGCGCCAAAAACGCACGCTCACAGAGAGTTTCTCCAAATAGTTGCGCCGTGTGTCTTCGGGCAGGGTGGAAAGCAGGAAATACATATACTTTTCCCATGTGAGGCCTTTGGGCAGCTTGACATTCTGCCAACCCAAAGCCGAGGTCTTGCCGTAGATGGCGGCGCAATTCACGCCGTTCACCCGCCCCACCATCTTGCCCCATGTATAGGGGTCTATGGCCTGATACAGATGCAGGCTGGGAATGGCCTGCGAGATGAAAGGGCTCGCCACGCGCTGGCTTTCGATGGGAACACCCGCCATATAGAGCAGGTCGTAGAGGCGGTTGTAGTCCCAGCCGAATTTGCCGTTGGCCGTCCACACGTCGGCAGTGAGCCAGTCGTAGATGGGATAGGCGTTGCAAATTTTTCCGCCCGGCCATTGGCGTATCCAGCGTTTGCCCAGAAAACGGTGAGGATTGTTGTAGATGCACCTCCAACGGTTCAGACTTTCCTGCGTGCGGATTCCGATGATGCAACAAGTGCGCTTCGCCTTGTTCTTATGGTGAATCCATGCGGCGAAACGTTGTTGAAACTCGTAGTCCCACATATCCGTGTCGTAGAACGGAAAGTCTTTCCACGTGAGGCATCCCTCGGGCATCTTCCGCACCCAAATGTCTTCCTTGCCCTCTTCCCAAGGCCGCCAGTATTGCTGGTGCATCGAGGTGCAGGTCTGCACCTTGAAGGGCACGCAGACGCGATATACGTCCAACAGGTCTGCGTTGTCCCGCAGGGTCTTTTCCACGTAGTCCAAGGTTTGGAGGTATTGGATTTCGTAGTCGATATGGAAAAGGCCTATCTTTCGGGTGATGCCGTTTCGGCGCATATAGTCGAGCACCAAATTCAACAGCACACCACTGTCCTTCCCTCCCGAAAAGGAAAGGTAGATATTGTCGAACGTTTCAAAAATCAGTTTGAGTCGCTCCTGCGCCAGCTCGTAAACGTTCATTTTCAAGACACGTTTCTGCACTTCGGCAGAGTTCGAGTCGACTTGGCTCTGCTCGTCCGGCTGAATCGAAACGCTCATCTTCTTTTCTTGGCCGTTTTAACGGCACGTTTCTTGGGGACGTATTCCATTTTGGCGTACAGTCTCCATTCTTTCGTGGTTTGGAAACCGAGGGCTTCAAAAAGTTTCTTATGCTGCATGAGCACCACGGCGTTCAAGGAGTATTCCCGGTCGCAATAGGCGAAAATCTCGTCCATCAAAGCCTGAAAGACATTCTTTCTGGCCTGTCTCATGTAGTAATTGTTGATTCGGGCTTCGTTTCTTCCGTTTATCTCCAACGGGAAGAAAGCCACCACTTCGTTTTTCTGGTTCAGCGCCACAAACCATATATGGGCCGACGAGGTCCAAAATGGATAGTTGTGGTTCTGCCGCAACACATTGCGATCCATTACCAAAGGCGCTACCAGCGAGTACAGGCGGTCGGACTGACCATCCAAAATTTCTACGGTCATGATTGTTGTATTAGTTTCTTGCTGAGTAGCAAAGATACATTTTTATCGGCTCAAAGAAAAAAATATTAGAATGATTCGCCTAAACTGAGCACAAATCCGCTGGTACCCTTCCCAAAACCGTAGTCAACTCGTAGGTTCAGATTGTGTTTATACTCAAAGCGAAGCCCGATTCCGCCCGAAGGCAACAGGCGGTTCCAACGCCATCCCTTGAAAGAGGGGAAAACAGAACCGCAGCCCACGAAAGCCACCAGCCCCACGCGCCAAAACAGCTTCTGCCGGAGTTCCATTTGCAGGGAAAGCAGGTTGTTGTCTACGTAACGCCCTGTATAATAGCCCCGCAGACGGTAAATTCCGCCCGCCTCTTCCCGCAGAACCCAAGGGGTGTTGGGGCTGTTGAGTTCGCCGAAAAGGTCGAAGGCGAGCACCGCCCCGCGCCACAGATGTTGAAAATAATCCACCGTAAGCGTGCTCTTCCAAAGCGTGCGGTGGCAGTTTCCCGCAAATCCGGGATAGAGCATCTGCCGGAACAGCACGTTCCAGCCTCTTGTGGAATAGGTGGTGCTGTTGCGGGTGTCGTATTGGAGGGACAGACCGATGCCTGTGTTCAGATAGGAGCGTTGCTGCCCTTCTAAATAGGCGATGTCGTCGATGCGGACCGCCGAATTATAGCCTATGTTGAGCGCGGCGCCCACATACAGGCCGTGATAGACCATATAATCATAGAAAGCGTCCGCCTTGACACGCCAGCGGGTGTAGTTGATGGCGGGGTGCGCCGCGCAGAAGTCATAACTGATGCCCCAAAAATTCAGTTTTCTCTGCGAAAACGAAAGTTCGTATTTGAGGCGGGAACGTCTGCCCTTGAAGTTGGTGTTGCCTATAATCCCCACATAGAAAAAGCCCCGGAGCGATGCGTTGGCCGAAAGGCTCATATCGGAGGGCGCCATGGCCGAATCGCTGCGGTCGAGACGGTAGAGGGCCGCGGCCATACCTCCCAAACCCACACTGCCTTCCCTTGACCAAGAGGGACATATCACGAAACTATAGTCGAATCTCCGTTCGAAAGTGCGGTCGATATGACCGGCGAACATCCGCCTCCAGAAATTGTCTTTCTTCTCTTTGGAGGGTGCTTTGATTTTGACGTCGAACAAGGCGTCGGGAACGGGCTCCCGCCGTTGGGTCTGTATGGAATCCGTCCGTGCCGATACGGGCAGGCAAAGGAGCGACAACAAGACCGCCGCCATCCAGTTTCGGAAGACCGCCCGGCTTTTAATCGACATCTCCGCCTCCCTTTCTTTTTGGAGCCGTCAGGCCGAAACGATAGGCGGCGCCGATGCTCAACGTATAGGGATAGGCCCCCACTTCCGTGCGGTTCGCGTCCAAAACATTATAGAAAGCGCCTTTGTAGGCGATATTGAGCTGCAAGCCGAAAGGAAACTCATAGCCGGCCATAACCGCCCACCCCATGCTGTTATTCTGCATGGCCGACAGTTCGGTGTCGTCGTCTTTCTTATACAGGTCGAATTTCTCGCCCTTGCTTTCGAGAACCGCGTAATAACCGAAATCCACGTCAGGGCCAGTGCCGACAAACAGGCGGCTGCAATCCTTGAACCGCCATTGCCCCATCACATAGAAGGGAATTTCCACACTCAGATAGCGCAAATTGGCCTTGATGCCATGCTGTTCGGTATGGGCTTGCTTGAAGTGATAGAAAATATCTATCTGAAGCGCCAGATGCTTGTGAATGTCGAAGAATACGAAACCGCCTAGGCTGAATCCTGCGCCGGGCGTAGTCTTTGCCACTTGGGGCGAAACGCCGGTCATCAGGTAGGCGAAGGCGTTTGCCT
>CAMWTX010000008.1 GCA_947177315.1 uncultured Bacteroidales bacterium
CGGATAACCTTTTCGCCTTCCAACAAATCCAGCATTCCGGCAGGGTGGATATCCGAGATAACATACTTTGCCGAAACGGATTCCTGGCCGTTTATCCGAATTTCGCGCACACGGGAATTTTTGATTTCAACGCCCGTCACTTTAGCATTCAGACGCACTTCACCGCCATGTTTCCTTATCTCGTCTGCCAAAGCATCAGCCACATGCTGCGAACCGTCTTTGAAACGGTAGGCGCTTTCCATATACGAATACATGATCATGCCGTGCTCGTAGAACGAAGTACGTTCCCTGTCGCCACTGTGCAATGAAACCGTGCCGGCAAGTACGTTCCGCAAAGTTTCGTTCTGCGTGCAGGAATTTATCACATCGCAGGCCGAAACATTCATATATTCGAGTCCTCCCTTGGAAATATGCCCGGAACGGAGCACCTCCGGCGCAATAAGGCTGCCTACTTTCTTCAATAAATCGCAATATTTCCTGATACCGGCCTTTTCTTCCGGAAAATATTCGGCAAGACGGGAAACAAAACGTTCTTCCCCGTTGGCATAGCAATAACGGGAGCCGTTGGAAGCGACAATGATATCGTAAGCCTCAGGGTCGAGCTGTTGAAGGCGCAAACGGTCTATCACGCCGAAATATTTGAAATATTGATGCAGAATTTGACCCGGTTGCAGACTGCCCACATAGTGCATACCCGTGTCTAAAATCCTGCCTCGGCGGTAAAAGGATTGAAGGCATCCGCCAATCTGCGAATGCTGTTCCAACACGCACACTTTCATGCCTTCCTTGCTCAACATCACGCCACACGCCAAACCGCCCAAACCACCGCCAACAATCACCACTTCAAAATCTTCCATCTTCAATCCCTCCTTTTTAAGATGACATATCCGTTGTCTTCCGTTGTTTCCGACAAAGAAGCGGAAACCGCAAACGCCCGGACATCTTCTTGGTTCCGCCTGGCCGTCTGACCGTCAATCACCATCATTCCTTTCGGTTTCAAACCAAGCAGACAGCTTTGCAATAATTCCGCCAACGGTATCTTGCCAAGCCGGTTTATCAGAAATACATCCGATTCCGGCCACTTTTCCGGTATTTCAGAAAGAAGTGCAAAAGCGATATTGCCTTTATTCATGAAAAACCGTTCCGCCAAACGTATTTTGTCGGCATCCGTATCAAAACCCGTTATTTTCCGATTGCGTGAAAGCATTCCCAACATCAAGGCACGGGCACCGTAGCCGCAACCCATGTCGGTTATCACCGCCTGACGGGGAACAAGCCTGTCCAAGCAGTCGTAATAGCCGTTGCGACGGATTTCCTTCATTACCCGATAGGTCAATCCCTGTCCTTTGTAGAGGAAATTACGGCGCAAAGCGTTGCGGAAATACGGATTGTCGGCCCTGTCGTTTAAATCGCACAGGCCGGCATATTTTTCCCTGAACCAAGCGTTCCACGCTTTGGCCTGCTCCCGATAGGTGTTGCCGAAACCTGTTCCATAGGCAACACGCGGTTCGATTTGCGACAGCACACGCCCCGGCTTGATATAGAAAGACTGCCGTTTGGAAGAAACCATACCTGCCCCGTAAATCAAAACAGGCACGATATCCAACTTAAATGCGTCCGCCAAATAAAACGCTCCCTTGTGAAAGCGCGCTATCGAACCGTCTTCCGAGCGGGTTCCTTCGGGGAAAACGGCTATTGAATAACCTTGTGCCACTTTGTCGCGTAATTGTTCAACAGCGGCGGTATAGCCCTCGGCGGTATGGAAACATCCCAGATAACGCACAATGGGGCCGATTACGGGCGATTTCCACACCCAGCCATTGGTAACCATAACAATCTTGGGCGTTATGGCCAACATCAACAAAATATCGATAACCGACTGATGGTTGGCGATAATGACGGCCGGTTTGCGGAAAGTTTCTCCGGTTACATTGAGACGCCGCACCTTGACGGAGGGAATGGTTCGGACAAAGAGCCGCATAAAGGCGCAGATAAAAACATGCAGGCAATATTGTTTCTTGGAACGGGCAATCGGGATGCAGAAACTGAGCAAAACCAGAACCTGCGCCACCACACACCCCAAAAAGAAGTAGAGGAAAGCATAGATTGTCCGTGCCAAATCCCGCAAGGTATAAGGAAATCCACCCCGTTGCACAGGCAACGACACCAAACGACGGAAAAGAACGGGTTGCAAAGTATAAGACACCAGTATCACCACACTCAGACCCAAAACGGAAATAACGGCGATGGAACGGACCGCCGGATGCCGGGCGAATATCAGCGCGCCCAAGCCGACAATCGTGGTAAAGGCCGAGAAGAAAATGGCCGTCTTATGGGCATTGAACATCTTTTTGCCATCCCGGTATTCGCTCAGAAGGCCATCCATGATAAAGATGCTGAAATCGTCTCCGATACCGAATATAAACGTGGAAAGTATGATGTTGACGATATTGAACGGAATATCGAACAAAGCCATAAAGCCCAAGATGATGATCCAGCTTGCGAACATGGGCAGTATGGAAAGCAGCATCAGTTCGATACGCCCGTAGGAAAGCAGCAAGGCTATCGAAACCAAAAGGGAAGAAACGAACAGTATAAAATAAAAATCGTTGTTGATTTCTTCCATCATACGGTTGGAATAATAACCACGGTCTATGACGGTAGTGTTCGGACAAGAAGCTATCCTTTCGTAAACAAAAGGTTTTTCTTCCCGTCCGATTTCCATTTTCGCCACCAAAAGGAAGCCCGAATCCGAAGTATTGATAAAGTCGGAAAACAGCGGCACGTCCGCCAATACCTCATCCGAATAATCGCAGACCGCATATTCTTTCCGCAACAATTCCCCGAATGCGTCGAATGCCTGCTCGCTGAACCCGATGGCGGAAGCGGCCTTGTTTATTTTCTTGCAGAGCGGCTCACGCCTTTCTTCCCAAAACCTGTTCCAATAATCTATCCTCTGACGCTGGCATTCGGCGTTTACAAAATATCCGTCAACCGTTGAAAAGGAATGTATCTTTCCTTGTTCTTTTAAGGCTTGCAGGCATATTTCCAATTCATGGCAGGCATCCTGTGTCTGTGCTTCCGTGGGAGCAAAGGAAACCAGAAAAACACTGGAGGTTTCGGAATTTGTAAGTTGTTCCAACTTCCGTTCGGTGTTGCGCAGATGGGGCGGTTCATAATTCAGATTGCCCAGATTGCTGTCGAAACGGACTCCGTCGGAAAAAAACGCGCTCACCGCCAAAATCAGCAGGAGCGTTCCCACCAGCCAGGGATTGCGCTCATAGGGATAGCTGTTTATCCGGTCTATCCCATGCAACAGTTTTCCTTGTTTCCCGCTCTTGGCAGAAGACAGGAAATGCGGCAGGAACACCAAACAGAAAACGGTGGTGCCTATCAAGGCAAGGGAAGCGAACGCCCCAAAATCCTGCAAAAGTTTGGAATGGGTAAACAGCAGGGCAACAAAAGCCCCTATCGTGGTAAAGCTACCCACCGTGAGCGGATATGCCAATTCCGCCACCACCTGCCGAGGATTTTCCGTATGTGTATGATGTGAAACAAAATGGATGGAATAACTCAAGGCTATACCGAAAATCGCCGCCCCCGCCCCCATGGCGATGGCCGACATCTGCCCCTGCAAAAGTGAAAGAATTCCCAAGGCGAACAAGGCCCCGAACAAAGCCGGCAATATGATTTGCAGAACCGCCCGTTTGCTTCGGAGCGAAAGGGAAATAACCACAATAACAACCATCAACGCCACCGTGAGCGTAAACATGGTGTCTTTCTTGATTTGGCGGGCATTGTAAACGGCAATGGCGGAAGCCCCTAAATAACTTATCTCCATGCCCGTTTCCCGGCTTGCCTGTGCCAACACGTCTTCCAAGCGGCTCACAAAGGCATCGTTCTCTCCCGTACTTCCCATACCGTTCACCGGGTCGGCAAAAAGAAACATAACGGAACCGTCTTGCGAGAAGATACGGTCGGCATACAGTTCATAACCGCTCTGGTCGCCAAATCGCGCCAGTCCTGCCAACAAAGGAAATCCTATGCCCAAAGGATCGCGCAGGCAACTTTGACCGATGAACGCACCGGAAGGAGAAGAAACCACATCGAAACAACGGCGCACCGCCGCTTCCACCGAATCCTCAACCAACAACGCTTCTATACGCTCATAATCCGCCGTGTCGAGAAATATCGGAAGATTGTCGTAAACAAAGGCCATACCCCGCTCCATCGCGCCGGCATCCACACCCAACGTAATCCGGGAAAGCCAACCTTCTTCCACCAAAGGTTCCAAATCTTCCAACACCTTGTCTCCAGCATCCATCATGGCTTCCTTATCTCCGCCTTCCACCAAAATGACGATGCGGTCGGTAAGTTTCAGGTTCTCGAACACGAGCGATTGGCGGCGGCCCGTCTCGTTATCGGAAAAAAACGAGGTGATATCTTCCACAAAGCGCATACGCAACGCCAGCGCCCCCATAACAAGCACCCACGCCGCAAGCAACACATAGAGCAAAGTCTTATGCCGGCAGAACCAATCGTATATTTTCACAAAAAAGTTACTCATGTTCCGGTTTACGTTTAAAGATGCCTAAAACCGCCCAGGCAATCAAAAAGACCGCCAAGCCTGCCAAAAAAGCAAGTACGATACTGCCTGTTATATACTGCCAAAGAAATTGACGGACAAAGGCGAATGAAATCTCATGCAGGGAAAACACCGATGCCGAACCGGTTATCCATGCCCCTGTCATAAGGCTTCCATAAAGGATAAAGGGAATGAGAGGCGGCACACTGATATTGGAAAACACCGCCGCCAGCACTTTATTGAGGCGTAGCAGATGGGCCGTAAACAATGCGAACACCAACTGATACCCCCAAATAGGCAAAATTCCGCAAGATACACCCCATCCCATCGCGGCAGCGAGACGGATATTGCTTTCTTTCGAATGGGTGATGTTGTTGCGGATGAATTTCTTGATGTTTTCTTTGGTCAACATCCGCAGGAACCGCCACGGATAGTACCAAAGCAAAGCCCATGTAACCAAAAAAGTGTTCAATACGCTTATCCTGAAAAAATCGCGGAAAGGACGGAAGTGCGACACCCTTTCTCCCTCCGGAGCATAATAAACCTTGATAGGAACATTGGCCACCTTTATGCCTCTCCAAGCCGCACGTACAATAATTTCCACCTCGAATTCGTAACGGGAGGTAATCATCTTCATGCCTTGCAGGGCTTTTACCGGATACAACCTGAAACCCGACTGGGTATCGGAAAGCCTGTTTCCCGTTTCCACACGAAACCAAAAATTTGAAAAACGGTTGGCGAAAGTGTTTCGGGAAGGCATATTCTCCGATACCAGATTACGCGCGCCTATCAGCAGACTACCGGGATTTTTCTCAATCTCATCTAAAAAAACGGGAATGTCGTCCGCATAATGCTGCCCGTCCGCATCCATGGTCAGAACGTAGGAATAGCCTTCTTCCGCCGCCAAATTCAGGGCTGTTTTCAAGGCATTTCCCTTGCCTCTGTTGGTGGGCATTGTAATAACGCGGATGCCGTCTATCTTTTCCAACACCTCTGCCGTGAAATCCGTGGAACCATCGTTCACCACCCATATCGTATCCGCAAAACGCTTTGCATCGGCAATAACCTTCCCTATCGTATTCCCGTTGTTGAAAACAGGAATAACGAGCACGCAGCCGAGCTGCGAAAAACCAGCCCTTATGGTAGCCGTTAATTTCAACACCTGTGAACCCCGATAGAAAGCCTTGCCCTGCAATCTGTTTTCGGTAAGAGAGAAAGATACCTGCATTTTCTCACCCGCCACGGGAATTACGACGGAAAGGAACTTGCAGGACTTGATGGAGGAAAACACGACTGGATAACCGAGCGCTTTCGAAACACAATCGCGGACCAAGCGCAAGGTACATACGCCCGGCATAACGGGATTTCCCGGGAAATGCCCTTTAAAAACGGCGTGTTCCGGATTGAGTTCCGCTTCAAACAGCCAGGTTTCTTCTTGCTTGCCGCCATCGGTCAGACGGTACAGTTCTTCCGAGGTCATTGTCTTTCTATTTTAAAAAGCCCGTCCTGGAGCGGAAGGTCAAAACGTTTGTCGCTGAAACGATAAAGCGTATAATCTTCCGAATGTTCGGTCATCTTCAGCATATCCAAAGACATATCCTTTCTCGAAAACACCAGCAAAAGGCTTTTCAGTTGGGTTTTCCGCTTGGGTGTCAACTCCAATTCGTATTGGTTTTCCTTTACCGTCAACTTCGGCACAAAACCTGCCGTAAGACCGGAAAGATCGGCCGACATGCAGGAAGAAAGTATCCGTTTGAGTTCCTTGAGCATGGGATTAGACTGCATTTTCACCACCGACGTCTTGCCCGAAGAGGTAATTCGAAAATACTCGCCGTTCATCGTGATATCGTCGCCGTCCGAAAATCCGAGCCGAATGTTGTCGGGACGTTTGTAATAAAAATCGCCCGTTTTCCGCACGGCTTCCTTCAACACCGAGGTCTGCCGTATCTGCACGAATTTGCAGGAAATGGTCTGAATTTGGCTGTTCTTTTCCAACAGTTCGGTTTCGAACAGTTTCCATTCCTCGGTATTTTCCTGCGCATGGAGCGAACAAGGCATCAACGCACCCAACAAAACGCAACATATCCACTCAAAGGCTTTACTCTTCATATGCCTGCATGTTTAACAATTCATCCAATCCCACCATCTCATATCCTTTTTCTTGTGCCGCCACGATAAAACTCTCCACGAGTTCATCGGCTTTACCGCAACGGTCGTGCAACAACACCACCGCTCCGGGATGCAATTTCTTGAGCAAACGTTTCCGAATTCGTTTGCGGGAAACATATCCGCGCGTATCGAACACACGGACGCTCCAGCCTACCGTTTGATAGCCGCCTGTATGTATCGCCGCCGCGATAGCGGGATTGGTAACGCCGAAAGGAGGACGGAACAGGCAAACGGTTTTGCCGGTAATTTCTTTCAAGGTATCACGAGTCTTTTCCAACTCATCCGCTATCTTCTTTCGGCTTCCGAATGGGAAAAGACTGGTATGGTTAAAAGAATGGGAGCCAATGATATGCCCTTCCTCCACCATGCGCCTTACCAATCCGGGACACCTTTCGGCCTTGGCACCTATCAGGAAAAAGGCCGCCTTGACTTGATGCCGCGCCAGAACATCCAGCACCCGCGCCGTTGTGGGTTCTTCCGGCCCGTCATCGAAAGTGAGGGCTATTTTTCTTGCCCTACCCGAACCGCGGCAAAATGCCTTTACATACACCTTGCTGTCTATGAAGAACGAGGCGTAATAGCCGAAGGCAAGCAACAACACGGCTGCAACAAGCAATATGTAGGCGATTACAGGCATTGCAACACAATAACGGTCGGCTCTTTGCCGAAATATTCATTATAAACCACTATTTCCGGAACCCCTTTCCGCACTTCTTCCACCGCCTCTGCAAAACGCAGGGCCGAACGGCAGGGATAAACCGTCTTATCCAAGGAACGCCATACCTGCCCATCGGAACAAGTGGCATATCTTTCCCGGCACTGTTGTTCCGACAATGGCGAAGAAAGAAACTCCACCCTGCTTACCCTCGCCATGCTGTTGGCGGTAGCCTCCGCCGTCAAAAGGGTGAACACGGCGCCTTCTCCGTCTTCCGCTTTACGCCAGAAACCCATGCGTTCCATGATATGGTGCTGCGTGGGCGTGTTTTCATCAAAAGCGCCGGCCAACACACGGCGGGCGTCGCCCTCTTTCAACTGTAGCATCGCATCGGTCAACGCACTTTCAAAACTGCGGCTCCGGTGCACATACGTCATATTATAGCAACGGTTCTTCGCCAGCAAGGCTATCTGCGCCCCCACCGTATTGAAGGTGGATTGTATGAAAGGGGTGGGATTGAGCATCTGTCCGCCCGTGCGGTGTATCTGTTCCAAAAAACGTTCGCTGTCCGTGAGGCAACCCAAACCCGTGGCCGTAACGATGGCGTCTAAGGCTGCGATACCCTGCACGCCGCCCGTACATTCAAAGGCCGCGGCCGTTGCCATTTTCACAATCCGGCTCATGCGGCGGCGCAAGGTGGCGTCCGGCACCACTTCCTTGATGTCGTGCGTCAGATTAAGATGCGTTGCCACTGCTTCGATATAACACATGTCCGCGATTAATTTTTGGAAAACAACAATGCCGTGCAATTTCCTCCAAAACCCAAGGAATTGGAAAGCACATAGCGAAGCGGCGCTTCCCTGCTTTCCGTTACGGGAACCAAGCCCGTTTCCTCCATCGGACGGAAAAAATTTAAGTTGGGATAGATAACGCCCCTACGCAGGGCTTCTACCGAAAAAACAGCCTCTATGCCGCCTGCCGCCGCCAAGGTATGCCCCGTAAAGCCTTTGGTGGAACTGAAAGGCGGCACTTTATCCCCGAACAAACGGCATAACGCCCGGCTTTCCGAAAGGTCGTTGTTGAGCGTGCCTGTTCCGTGCGCGTTCACGTAATCTATCTGACTCGCCGCCACCCCCGCTTTGCGCAAGGTGTCGTGCATAGCCTTATAACATCCCTCTCCCGTGGCGGAGGATGCCGTTTGATGATAGGCGTCGTTGGCGTTTTCTCCACCCGCAAAATAAGCGTAGGGCTCTTTTTGCAAGGTATCTTCGCGTTGCAGCACGATATAGCCTGCGCCCTCTCCCAAATTCAATCCGGCACGGTCGGCATCAAAAGGACGGCAGGGCTTTTTGTCCAATATCATCAGTGAACCGAATCCGCCGAGTGTAAACAGGCTCAGCACATCGGTTCCTCCCGCCACCACCCGGTCGGCGATACCGCAACGAATCAGCCTTGCCGCCGCCAAAATGGCATTGGCGGCCGAAGAACAGGCGGTGCTGATAGTGGTGGTATAGCCCTCTATGCCGCAATGACGGGCAATGGCCAAGGTAGAGGCCGCGCAATCGTGCATCGCCACATCCCGCAACCGTCCATGCGCCGGGTCGGAAAGATAATCGGCATAAAACACTTCCGTTCTGTCCATGCCTCCCACCGATGTGCCCGACACCAAGCCCGTGCGCAAATCCTTCCCCTCTCCGCTGTCCGCCAAAGCCTCCTGTACCGCCAATATGCCCAATAATGCCGTCCGAGAATACAGGCACCGTTCTCCGAGCCCTGCCCGCAACGCCAAATCCGCATTGCAAAAGGGCACTTCTCCCACCGGAAAGGCGGAAGGAGCGGACAAAAAGCGGGATTTCGGCACAATGCCGCTTTCCTGCCGGCTTATCGCCGCCCTATTCGCCTCCATTCCGATACCGAGGCAAGAAACGATACCTATACCGCTAACGGCAATCTTCATTTTACCGACGGTTTTTGGCTATGTACTCCGCCAAGGTTTCCACCGAATAGAACACCGGTTTGGCTTCGGCCGAATTCTGAAGCTTGATGCCGTAATTCTTCTCTAAAATCAGGATGATTTCCAAGGCATCGATTGAATCCAATCCCAAGCCTTCATCCCCGAACAAGGGAGCCTTGCTGTCGATATCCTCCGGCGTAATGTCTTCCAGATTCAATTCCCGAATCAAATGCTCCTTGAGTTCCCTAACCAACGTTTCCATTTCCATTCTGTTTTATGATGAATGATTCTTTATTTCCTTTCAAGCCATTTAAGGCGGACATCCCATTTTCCGTCTAAAAAGTCGCACCAACCGCAAACCGCCGCTTTGGCATATCCGCCGGCAACCAGCAAACGGGCGTAGTTTTCCGCTTGCCCGCTGTCCTGATTTTCGATAAAAAATGTGTTGTCGCCCTGTATCTTGTGACGGATGCAGATTTCGCCCGCCGCCACATTGGGCAGGGTATAAACGAATACGGCAGGCGATACAGGTTCTTTTTTTTCGTCTAAAATCCGCTGGTGCTGCAAGTCCGTATCCAACGAAGCCGACCTGTTGGCGAGCACCAGCGCCACTTCTTCGGGCGCAAGGTTGGTTTGATCCAAAACACCGCCTATCAAGCGCTCCGCCGCTATATATGCAGCTTTGGAAAGGTCGCTCATCTTGTAGAATTTCATGTTGGGAGATTGCAGTTTCTTGAATTCTTCCCGTATGAACTCGGCAAACGGTTTATCGGACAAAGGCAAGGTATAAGCGGCAACTTCCCGCACCTCAAAAGCGGCGTTCCGAGAAGAAGCAGAATGCAGTCCGTCTTCAAGAGAAAGCACCACGGCGGCATTGCACCCGCCGAAACCCGATGCGGTCTTTACACAATGCTTTCCGTTTATCCGGACATGGGCTGCCGAAACTTGGAGAGGACAGGGCACGCCCGATTTCGAAAAACCCTTTGTGCCATATACGATACCCTCGCGAAGTTCCTGCGCGCTGATAAGGGTTTCCACCACGCCCGAAGCCCCGAGCGTATGCCCGATATAACCTTTGAGGCTGTTGAGTGGAGCGTTCTCCAATCCCGCAAGATGAATGGCCTTGCTTTCCATCTCATCGTTGTAGAGCGTGGCTGTGCCGTGCGTATTGACCATCGCCACTTCCTGCGGTTCAACACCCGCCTGCCGCATGGCCGCACGGATGGAGTAATACAGACCGTCGCCCGTACGGGAAGGGCCTGATATATGATTGGCATCGTTCGTTACCGCACCGCCGGAAACCGCTACCGCCGGTTCCAAGGCCTTGCTTCTACACGTGGTCAACAAAAGCGCCCCGCAAGCCTCACCCAACGACAAACCGTCGCGGTCTTTGTCGTAAGGACGGCAAGGTTGGCCGCTTACCGACTTAAAGGCACGGAACCCCTCGGCGATAAAGGCCGAAAGCATATCGCCACCGGCAATCACCACATGGTCGCATACGCCGCTCAAAAGCAAACGTTGCCCCACCACAAACGCGGAAACGCCCGATATGCAGGCATTCGATATCGTTATGGGCGGAAAAGCGGCATGGAAATAAGCGGCGATTCTTCGGGCGCATTCACCCAAAAAAGCCTCGGAGGGAATTTCCCCGCCGCAATTTTCGATGCGCTCTATATTGCCTTTGGTGGAAGAAAAAATAAACCGCACGTTCTTGTCTGCCAGCGAAATACACGATTGTTCCAACACTTGTTCTACGGCACGGATGACATGGCTTTCAAGCCGGGTATAGCCTTGTATCGGCTCCGAACCGTCGCCAATCATCCGCCCGCAAACCATGCCCAAGGCTTCATCCAGGCGCAATCCCGTATGGTATTCGCGTATGGAAGAAAGCGTATCCCGCCTGTTTCCCAAAGCCGTCACGATACTGTCGGCCCCCAACCAGATATGCCTTACTTCTTGAGCCATTTTTCTTTCCATTTCGCCAAAAACGGAGGAACCGTCAGGCTCAACGCTCCGTTTGCATCCACAAAAACCTGCATGGAACTTCCCCTTGCCGCCACCTCGCCGTCCGAATCGCGCCGTATCGTGTATTCAAAACACAGTTTAGCCGCCACCGTATCGATATACCGTATCTCCACCGTAGCCGTGTCGCCCATTGTGAGCGGACGAAGGAACTGCAACTGCAAATCCACCACGGGAGCCGTGTAACCGCTTTCGTAAATATCCATATAGCCGATACCTCCGAATTGACGGCCGAAAGCCTCGCGTGCGTCTTCGAAATAACGCACGTATTCGCCGTGCCATACGATTTTCATCGAATCCACTTCGCTGAAACGGACCCGTATCTGAACCGAATGACGCAAAAGCGCCTCGCCTTTATTCTGTTTTGTCTTGTTCCGAAGCATCTTCCAAAACTATTTTCATGTTTCCGTGCGCTATTTCCCTGCCTTCCACAAACACCACGGCACGCACCAGCGAAATGCCGAACACTTCCTGCACCACGGATATTTCCGTACAGAGTTTCTGCCCTGGGCGCGGAAATTCAAGCACTTCGAAATTATCGACCGAACCGATAAAGCCCAACCGCACCTCTTCGCCTTTCTGCAAGGCCAGCCAACCCACACGGGCCGCCGCCGACTGCGCCATGTGTTCGATAATGCCGCATTCGCAAAACCTGCCGTCCTCACAAAACATATTCTGCGGAAGAACCGTAAGCGTGGTATGCGAAACACCCGCTTCGTCCAAACCTGCAAAACCGTCTATCATAACAACCGGCGGCCGCTGGGGTATCAGTTTTATAACGTCTGTTTCCTGCATACCAATATCGAATGTCCCATTCCCAAACCGTCGTGTATCGTTTCCACCTCAAGCCCCGCCGCCTCCACGCAACGCAACATATCGTCCGAATGATACATCTTGCTGTTGCCGTTGGCCATCGCCGTAAAATAAACGCTGGTGAGGGTAAGGCAATAAGCGGCGGTTTCAAATTGCTGGCGGTCCCAAAAAGTTTCCATGATGAGGAGACGTGTGTTCTCGTCCATAGCTTGGGCGGCACGGCGTAGAATGCTCGTTACCTGTTCTTCCGAAAAACAATCCAAAAACTGGCTCATCCAGATGATATCGAATTTCCGGGCGGGAAATGCCGTATTTTCATCCAACAGATTTGCACCGTAGCCCTGTATGCGCTCCGCTCCGGGTTTTCCTTCCGTGGCCTTCTTCATCAGCTCTATCTGTTGCGGCAGATCCATAACGGTAACCTCCACATCGGCATCGTATTCCACGCACTTCATAGCCCATCTTCCCGTGTTTCCGCCCACATCCAAAAGCGATTTCACCTTCCTTTCCCCATCGAAAACAAGCTTCAAGGCGGCATCGAAAGAAGCGTCCGAATAGTAGTGGTCGAATCCGAACCAACTCTTCTGAACCTCTTCGGGCAAAGAGGAAAGGGCTTCATAAATCGTCGCCCATTTGCCAAATACCTTCAATCCTTCCGGCTTGCCGTTTCGGAGTGACTCTTCCAAACTGAACAGACCCAAATAATTGACATCGTGGTTAAAGTTCATGTTGGCACGCACCATCGGGTCGTTGAGCAGGAACCAACCCGTTTTCGAAAGCGTGTATCTTTGCCCCGAAACCTTAACCGTTCCTATCGACAGGGAGGCTTCCAACAAGACTTGCGCCGCATAGCGCGAAAGTGCCGTTTTCTGCATGATTTCCTCCTGCGTCAGACCTTTCGAAGCATCGGAAAGATATTGCAGGATGCCGAATTTCAGCATCAGCCGCGACACTTGGAACACCACCGGTGCAAAGGCAATTTCCTGGGCAAGATGCTGCGCTTCGGCCGCAGACAAGGTTTCGTGCGTGTATTCTTTTTCAAGAGCCGGAAACAACTTCATTCTTCAATTCTTTATTCGGACGTTTTCAACCAACATTCCAAAAACGATAAAAATTAAACCACTGGCGCGGATAAGTCTTTACTATCCGTTCCAAGGTCGCCACATAACGTTCCGCCAGTTTCTTTTCGTCGCCGGCTTCTTCGGGTGCGGCTTCGATAAAAATAAACCGGTACGTCCGCTTCCTTTCCCGCATCGCGTAATAAAAAAACACCGGCATCCGGCAACGTGTAACGATTCTAAAAGGCCCGTCCGGAAGAAGCACTTCCCCGTTGAGGAACTCCGCCGCAAGGGTCGCTTTCCTATCCACATAACGGTCGGCGTTGAAACAGACGTATTCGCCCTTGTTGAGCGCCACTTTTATCTGCACCATCGCTTCTACCGAACCCTTGTTCACCGCTATGATCTTGTAATCCGTACCGCATCCGCTTTTTTCCAGCACTTTCTTAATCCGTTCATGCTCGGCATCGAACATCACGATATTGATTTTCTTGCCGTATTTGCCGAAAAAAACGGAGCCAGCATCCCAACACCCCACATGCGCCCCCATCATCACAACACCCGAATTCGAAATCACTTCGATAAAACGGTTGTAGTTCTCAAATTCAAAACGGTACTTACGCTGCAAACCTGCACGGAGCGCCACCCTGTCTATCAAGGTCTGCCCAAAAACATAGAAATGCCGGTAAACCTCAACGGCCGATTTCATGCGGCCATAGCCCAAACGCTTCCGGTTATATTCCCAAATTGCGCGCACCGCCTTGGGTGCGAAAAACAGAAAATGGAACACAACGACAGCCAAAACCGTATAGGCGAAACGAATTCCGAAAACCTTGATGGAAAAAACAAAGAAAAGGTATCCGAAACTGCCGCCCCGCGATTTTCCGTTCCACTGCCGTTCCTGTTCCTTATCCATTTATTTTGGTATCGAGCAATTGATAGAAATCGGCAAAGGTCTTGATGTCGATAAAGTCTGAACCATTGAGCGTAACGCCGAAATTCTGGTCTATCAACACCACCACATCCACCAAGTCCAAACTATCCATCCCCAAGGTTTCCTTCAGCAAGGCATCCGGCAAAAACAAGGCTGCATCAAGCTCGAACTCCTCTGCCAGCACCTGATTTACTTTTGCGATAATCTCTTCCTTTGTCATTTTTTCTCTTTTTATCTTAGTTTTTAACCGACGTTTAATCAAGCTTTAAACTTCTTTACAACCAAGGTGGAATTGGTTCCACCAAAGCCGAAAGAGTTACTCAGAAACATATCGAATCCCGCATCCACCCTACGGTTGGGAATATTCAACAAAGCGGAAGCCTCGTCGGGTTCTTCGAAATTGAGGTTGGGCGCGATAAAACCCTGTTGCATCATCAACATCGAATAAACCACCTCGCTGGCACCGGCCATCCACATTTCATGGCCTGTGAACGATTTGGTGGAGGCCACATAAGGCCGGCTGTTTCCGAACACTTCGGCTATCGCTTTGGCTTCGTTTAGGTCGCCTATGGGCGTGGAAGTGGCATGGGCGTTCACATAGCCTATTTCATTTACCGAAACGCCTGCGTTTTCTATGGCACGGCGCAAGGAGGTGGCGGGTCCCACCACATTCGGAACGGAAATATGTTCGCCGTTCGATGAAAACCCATAACCGATCACTTCGCCCAAAATCTTTGCCCCCCGCGCCACCGCCGATTCATAGCTCTCCAGAACCACTGCCGCCGCACCGCCGCTGGGAACCAAACCGTCCCGGTTCCTGTCGAAAGGCCGGGAAGCCTTTTCAGGAGCGTCTTCCCGCATGGAGAATGCGCTCAAAGCATCGAAATTCCCCACCGAATAAATGTTCACTTCTTCCGCGCCACCACAGATAATGCGGTCTTGCAATCCTTGTTTTATCAGAAGAAAAGCGATGCCGATGGCATGGGCGCCGCTGGCACACGCGCCCGATACCGTAAAATTGATGCCGCGCAGGTTGAAAATCGTGGAAAGGTTCATGGTTACCGTCGAATTCATCGACTGGAAGATATTGCCCGAACCCACCATAGCGGTATTACGTTTTTCCCGAATGATATCCACACCGGCAACCGTTGCCTCGGCGCAACTGTCGTTGCCGAACAATATGCCCGTTTCGTGCGCGGCAAGATAATCGCGGTCCATGCCCGCCTGCAACAAGGCTTCTTCGGTAGCCACATACGCATACTGCCCCTGTTCCGAAAGACAAAGCCGCTGCCGCCTGTCCAACCTGCCTTTCAGTTCAGGCAAGCGCAATATACCCGTCAACATGGAACGATACCCGAATTCCTTTCTTTTGGGATCGATGCCTATTCCCGATTTGCCTTCATAGAGAGATTTCAACACTTGTTCCTTGTTCTCCCCTATGCAGGAATAGATTCCCATTCCTGTAATAACAACCCTTTTCTCCATGTTTTCCTGTTTCGTCTTAGTATAATCCTCCGTTAATCGAAATAGTTTCTCCTGTAATGTACGCGGCTTTGTCCGACACCAAGAAAGCCACCAACTCCGCCACTTCTTCCGCCTCGCCGAAACGGCCCGCGGGAACCATCTTTTTGAGCGCGGATTCATCCAAATCCTGCGTCATGTCAGACTTGATAAAGCCCGGCGCCACGGCATTCACCGTTACCTTGCGCGGCGCCACTTCCTGCGCCAAAGCCTTGGTGGCGCCAATCAAAGCCGCCTTGGCCGCCGAATAATTCACCTGTCCGGGCATCCCTTTCAGCCCCGAAAGCGAAGATATGTTTACAATACGGCCAAACCGTTTGGTCATCATATCTTTAAGCAGGCTGCGCGTAATGTAAAAAAAGCCGTTGAGCGTGGTATCCAGCACCTTGTGCCAATCGGCATCCGGCATAAAGACCATGAGGTTGTCGCGCCGTATGCCCGCATTGTTGACCAAAACGGCGATGTAGGCATCGGGGTGTTTTGATTGCCAGTCGGACATAGCCTTTTCGGTCTGCTCCGGGCAAGACACATCGAAACGCAATAACTCTGCCGTTCCCCCTGCGTTCCGTATCGTTTCCGCGGTTTGAAGGGCGGCAGCCTCGTTGGAGGCATAGTTTATGATTACCGGATACCCGTCTTGCGCCAAACGAACCGCCACGGCCCTTCCGATACCCCGGCTGCCGCCCGTCACCAACGCATATTTTGCTTTCTGTTCCATCTTATTCAACAGCGTTTTGCGCCAGCATCTCCTGCAATGCCGCTATTTCCTTGTATTTGGGCGTATCATCCTTGAACGCGGGCACGATTTGGCGCACACGGTCGTATATCTTCCGCGTGGCGGGCGCCAGTTTGTCGGCCACCGAAAGGCAATCGACGGCCTGCGCCAACGCCAGCATGAGGATAGCCAGCACCTGGCTTGCGTTTTCCACCACGTGGCGGCACAACAAGGCCGAATTGGTACCCATGCTCACAATATCCTGATTGTCGTTGTTGTTCGGAATCGAATGAACGTACATAGGGTTGGAAAGCGTCTGACTTTCGGCCGTGGTGGAAGTGGCGGTGAACTGCGAAGCCTGCATACCGTAGTTCAAGCCCAAAACACCCATATTGACAAAAGGCGGCAGGATACCGTTGATACGGTCGTGAAACAGGTAATTCAACTGACGTTCGGCCAACATGGTCATCTTGGTGAGGGCAATCTTAAGCTTGTCCATCTCGAAAGAAACGTAATCGCCGTGGAAGTTGCCGCCATGATATACGTTTTTCGTGGCCGGATCCACCACCGGATTGTCGTCCACCGCGTTCAATTCCGCTTCCAGCACCGTAGCGGTGTAACTTATCGTATCGTGAACCGCCCCCAAAACCTGCGGAATGCAACGCAGGGAATAATACGGCTGAACCTTGGTTTGGAACACTTCTTCGGAAGAACTGTGATAAAGTTCTTCTTCCCGATTGCGCAGACAACGGCTTCCCTTGGCCAATTCGCGCATCCTGGCCGCCACCGCCTGCTGTCCCTTATGGTCTTTGAGTCCGTTGAGCACTTCCGACATAAAGTCGTTGTAGGAAGAGGCTATTTCGTTAATCATCACCGAAGCCGCCACCGCCCAATCGAACAGCCGCCGGGCGGAAAACAGGTTCACTAGACCGATGCCGGTCATCACCGCCGTGCCGTTGGTTACGGCAAGTCCTTCGCGAACCCCTATTTCCAAGGGTTTGATGCCGGTTTGTTTCAATACTTCCGCCGTGGGCCGCCTTTCTCCCTGATAAAACACCTCGCCCTCGCCAATCAAGGCCAAGGCGATATGCGCCAACTGCACCAAATCGCCGCTCGCACCCACACTGCCGTGTTCGGGCACCACCGGCACGATTTCGGCATTGAGAAAAGCCGTCAGCACCTCAATCAGTTGCGGGCTCACCCCCGAATGTGCCTGAATGAATGTCTGCAAACGCGCAATCATCGCCGCCCGCACACAGATTTCGGGCAAAGGCTTGCCCGCTCCGGTGGCATGACTACGGATAATGTTGTATTGTAATTCCTTAAGATGATTATCGTCGATACGCCATTGCGCCATCGGCCCGAAACCGGTATTGATACCGTAAATCACCTTGTCTTTCGAAAATTCCTTGAGGAATTCATGACAGGCGGTTACGCTTGCCCTGTCTTGAAAAACAAGCTGTTCTTTTCCGTATAATAGACGCTTGAATTCATCAAGCGACAACTGCCCGTGTGTTTCCATTCCCTTTATAAAATTCCTATATTACAAAGGTATTAAAAAATTTTGAGCAACACTCAAAATAGGGCGGTTGAAAGTTATAAACCTATTACGAAAATCTTTATTAATATTGTGCGGACGTGAATATAGGCCTGTGTTCGGAGGGAAATCTTTTATGGAAGCCTCTTGAAGAGCAGGCGAAGGAGTTCGCCGAGCCATAGGACAAGGGAGGTGGAGGCGATGATGAGGAGCCAGT
>CAMWTX010000009.1 GCA_947177315.1 uncultured Bacteroidales bacterium
GTCGAAGATAAGAAACTTGGTGACCAGGCTTATCGCCACCTCGCTCATGAGGGGGGAAACCACCTCGATGTCGGGCTCGATGCCGTCGCCGTCATAGACCACGCGGCCCGCTGCCGTCTTGAACGCGTTGCGCAGGGAATCGGGAATGGGCAGAGCCCTGCCGTTCTCGTCTTTGTGGCTGTAATCCAGCGCCTGCACGCAACGGCCGCTGGGAATATAGTATTTGGCAACCGTAACCTTCATCTGCGCATTGTAGGGCAAAGGCAGGATGTTCTGCACCAACCCCTTGCCGAAAGTGCGCTCGCCCACCAGCACCGCCCGGTCGTAGTCCTGCATGGCACCCGTAAGGATTTCGGAAGCCGAAGCCGTGCCGCGGCTGGTGAGGAAAACGATGGGAATCTGCGTATCCACGGGCTCTTTCGTAGTGCCGTAGGTATAGTTGCGGTCCTTAAGCTTGCCCTTGGTGCTCACCACCGGAACGCCTTTCTTGTAAAAAAGGTTCACGATATCCACCGCCTCGTTCAACAGGCCGCCGCCGTTGTAGCGCAGGTCATAGACGAGGTATTTCATGCCCTTCTCGCGCAAGGCCAGGAAAGCCTGCCTTACTTCTTCCACCGCCCCCTGGGTAAAGCCGTCCTGCCGGATATAGCCCACGCTGTCGCGCAACATGCCGTAATAAGTAACGTTCTTTATCTTGATTTCGCGGCGCACGATGCTATATTCCTTAGGCTTGGAACCGGGGCGTTCTATCAGGAGGGTCAAGGCCGTTCCCGCCTGCCCTTTGAGCAAGGCGCTCACGTCGGACACGCTTTTTCCCTGCGTGGATTCACCGTTGATCGCCACAATCCTGTCGCCCGCCTTCAAGCCCGCCTGGTCGGCCGGAAAGCCTTCGTAGGGGTCAGAGATGTAAATCCATCCGTCGCGTGCATGAATCGTGGATCCGATACCCCCGTATTCGCCCTCGGTCATGATGCGGAAATCCTCTATCTCGGCTTCGGGAATATACACCGTATAAGGGTCGAGCGTGCGCAACATGGCATCCAGGGCCGTCTTGATAAGGCTGCCGGGCTTCACCCCGTCAACATACACAAGCTCCGCGTTCTTATAGACGGAAGAAAATATCTCCAGGTTCTTGAGCACCTCGAACTCGTCGTTCCGCAACGCCTCGTTCTGCTGCGCTCCCGCCGGAAACGAAAGCACACAGAACAAAAGCCCGAAAACTATATTTCTGGAAAGGAATCTCATCTTCTTACAGCACCGTTTTGTTGTAAATTTCCGAAAGAACCCGGTAGAGGCGTTGCGTGGGCAACCCCATCACGTTGTAGAAAGAGCCTTCCACCGACTCGATGCCCACATAGCCTATCCATTCCTGGATTCCGTAGGCACCCGCCTTGTCGTAGGGCTTGTAGGTATCCACATAGTATTCGATTTCTTCGAGCGTGAACACGCGGAAAGACACTTTCGACTCCACCGAGAATGTGTATTGTTTTTCCTTGCTCCGTATCGAAAGCCCCGTAATCACCTTGTGGGTCTGCCCCGAAAGCGAATAAAGCGTGCGTATCGCCTGGTCGCGGTCTTTGGGCTTGTGAAAAGGCTTGTTTTCCAACAGCACCATCGTATCGGCGGTAATGAGCAGGTAGTTTTCGGGCAGTTCCTCATCGGTGAACGCCATCGACTTGAGGTGCGCCAAGTATTCGGGAACACTCTCGCGGGGAATGGAAAGCGGATAGCTTTCATCCACCTCCTTGCTCATCACCTCGAACTCGAAACCCAGCGAGGAAAGCAGGTCTTTCCTGCGCGGAGAGGAAGAACCCAACACCAACTTGTAGGGAAAATTCTGGAAAGGAAGCATATTATTCCGTTTTTAAGCCAAAGATACGAATAAGCCGAGCGCAAAAGAAAAACTTGCTTTTATTTTACCGAGGCAAAGTATCTTGGGCGAAGCCAAAGATACGAATAAACGAAATATTCTCGGATTTTGCGACCACGCACCCCCGCGAAAAAACCTATGCGGAGCGTGGGATATCCAACACAAAGCTGTTTAAAAAAACAAGGTGGCCCGATTTTCCCGAACCACCTTGCTTTTTACCAAAAACCGGTTATTCTATTGAATGATTATCCGTTCTATCTTTTCATATCCGTCACGCAGACGCAAACGAACCAAATAGAGTCCCTGCGGAATTTCCTCCACGGATACGTTCAAACAGGCGGAATTTCCTTTAGCCCGAAGCTCCTCTTTTCCGTTCAACGAATACAGAATCACCTCTTCCACAACGGATGAAGCCTCGATATACAGCGTGTGGTGCACGGGATTGGGGTAGAGACGCACGAAAAAAGTTCCGTTTTCCGAATTAGACACCGGGGGTACGGAATCTTTTTCAAAATAACCGGTAACGGTGGTGGCCCTTTCCATCACAAAAAAATACAGGGAATCCGTAATGGTCTGGTTGCTCACCGTCCATTTTACAAAATGGTGTCCTTCTGAAGGAATCGCCTTAAGGCGAACCGTGTCGCCAGCCGGTATGTCGTGGCTACCTGCAACGGGATCCACCGCTCCCTCACCTTGCACCTTCATCGTGAGTTTGTAGGCAGGACGGCTAAAAACGGCCTTGGCATGCAGGGGGCCGGTAACAACCCAACGGAAGGAAGCTTCGGAAATAACGCTGTCCTCATTCAGGATCCATTTTTCGAACAACCAGTATCTGTTAGATGACTCCGCTTCGAAAGTCAAGGTATCCAAACCTTTGCAAACATGCATACCCAAAGCGGGGCGTACCGTTCCCTGTCCCTCCATCTCCACGGTAAGCGGATAAGTGATGGCCTCGAAGATGGCAGTGACGAGGGTGTCGGAAATCACCGTTATCTCCAGAGGATTCGTCTGCAGGGTATCCGCACCGCACTTCCAGCCTGCAAAGAAACTCTTGCCGTCCACCGCCTGTGCCTCCAAGGTGATTTTCTGACCGGAGAGGTAATGATAGATACCGACTTCAGGGGTAACATTACCTTTACCTTCCACAGCCAAGGTTAAGTCGTATGTATTCACCGTTACTTCCGCATCCGTATAAACGGTGTCAACGGGCATACCGGCCCTCGTTACATACACCACCCCGTAAGTATATTCCCCTTTCCTAAGCAGAGAATCCTCATAGCGGTTCTGTGTGGTCTCTCCCACTTTTTCGCCGTTGCGCAACACCACATAGATACCATTGGCGCGGAAAGAGGAGGTTTGAACAGTAGCATCATCCCAGTTCAAGGCAACGTTATTGTCATGCACCGAAGCCTGCAGACCCGATACCGAAGGTAATTCCTCCTTCTTGAAAAGGTCGAGGGTAAGTGAGTCGAGTTCCGTGTTCGAGAAATTGTATTCGGTGGCGTTGGCTCCGAAAGTGCGTAAGGTTAAGCCTGAAATCGGAAAATCGAAAACCCTTTGGTAGCGTTTGTAGTTCGATGTATTCTTTTCACAACCGCAAAGCTGTACCGAATCTATGGTCTGCAGGGCTTCTCCGCCCGTTTCGGCCATCAGGTAGAGCCAAGGTTTGATGTTTTCCTTACCGTTACAATCCTCGGCATTCCACCAATAGAATTCGATTCCCGTATGAGTGGCTCCGTCCGACTCAAGTTTGGGACTGATTAAATCGCCGTATCGAGTAGGTAGAAGGATATTACTGCTGAATCGGATAGCCTTTTCCCCTTGCAGAGGTTCGGCATCGCTCATACCCGAAGATCCTCTCGAGTGAACCTTCCAACTTGCATCCTCGTCTTCTTCTCCATTGCTCCAGCCTGTTGTGAGCCAGCATCCGTTTCCGAAATCCTCAAAGTTTTCGTGCAGAGGATATTGACTATTGGGCAAACAAATGGTTCTGAAAGACTTGGGTTCCGACCATGCCGAGAAGAGGTCTTCCACCTCGCAATAGGCACGCACGCGAATCCAATAAAGGGTTTGAGGTTCCAAATCAGAAATTTCCACCGAAGTCGTTCCATCGGCAACGGTCAGGGTGTCGCTATCGTCAAAATTGAAGTTTTCGCCCTTGCAGTAGGCTACTTCGTATTTCTGTGCGGAAGCGGTCCACGAAACAAGCGCCCGACGTCCTTCAATTTCGCTCACTTCCAAATTCTTGACAGGCTTGCAGGATGGAGTCAGCGTAAGACTTATGTCGTCTATGCTAAGCGAAGCCCTGTCGTAATAGCCGCCACCGTGTCCCTTGAGTCGAATGGCAAAATACTGCGGGACGTTGCCAAGCGTGTTTTCGTAAGTAGCCGAAAGCTGTTCGTATTCTGTGTTCACATAAGCTGTATGGCAGGCCAATCGCGTAGTCATACCCGAAGGTTCGGGACTTTCGCCCACCCAAAACTCTATAGTATCCACACCTTCTTTCTCGTTGCTGCGGAACCAAGCCGAAAAGTCGTAGGATTCCCCTTGATCCAGAACCGCCCCACGCAGGATAATCCATTCGCAGACGGTGTCGCTCGCGGAACCTTGTAGCTGGAAGAGGATATATTTGCTATCGCCGTGGCCTTCTTGTTTATCCCAAGAACTATTACTGATGCGAGTGCTCATATTGTCGCTGCTGCTTTCTCCCAAATGCGAAATCCACGCCACCTTGTCGGGAAGAAGGCCTCTGGCCGTCAAACCGGCGCAATCCTCCACAAAGGGAACAGCTAGGGTGTCTTTCGAGGTTTTGACGGTGAGGGGACCCACCCACGAGCTTGGTTTGTTTCCGTCCTCAATCCTTACATACACATCGTATTCCGTATTGGGGCAGAGGGCATGCCCTTTCTTGTCGAGGCTCAGCGTAGTTTTGGCTTCGGAAAGAGAGAGCGAGATCACCGAATCCTCGGGCTTGAAATCCATCTTGGGGGTATGTATGCCAATAGAAATCTGACGGTTAGAGGGCGTGATGTTTTCCTTCCACGAAACGGAGAAGTTCCGTGCCTCCGCCCTGCCCTCGAGGACAAGGTCGGAAACCGAAGGCAGACCGGTAACATCCTCCACCCGCAAGTCGTCGAAACACAGCCTTTCCGCCTTGAGACCCTTATTTTCATTGTAGGTTCCCTTAAAATAAATTACCATACGGTTGTCCTCCGTGGCCTCGGGCGTGTAGTACGCGCTCATCTCCCGATAATACTCGGTGTGCGGGTTTTCCTGCACCGTGAGTAAATTCACAGGGCTTTCCTCTCCTGTCTGCAATCCTAAAGCCAGGGTGTCGAAGCCGAAATTCTCGTCGGTAATCCACCAAAACGAAAGTTTGTAGGTCTTGCCCGCCTCCATGCGGATAGCCGGCGAGAAATAGCGGTTTTGAGTCTGTTCCGAATATTTATAATTGAGGAAATAGGCGTAACCCTTTCCCATATGGGGTTTTTCGTTATACCAAGCGGATCTGTCGTAAGTTTGTTCCTTGATGCACTTGAAATGATTGTAGTCATTTGTCTCCACACTTTGGCAATCGGGCAATATATCCTCGGCTACCAGATTCTCGAAGCCCTCAAAAAAAGGAACGGTAAAATACTCCGGGCATCCTGTGCGGAAAAACAGGGGGGAACTCCAGGTAGAAGCACCCGTCTCGTCTTTGGAACGCACATAAACCACATAGTTGGTAAGAGGCTCGAGCGCGGAGGGCGTGAACTGGTTTTGCGTAACTTCCACACCGGAAAGATTTTCCATATCGACCGAGGACGTTTTGGCTACCGCCACTTCCCACTTAGTTGCAGAAGAAATTTCCGTCCAGGAAATCGTACCGCTTTCCTCATCGCGGGCCAGGTTGACGGGAGCGGAAAGGAGCACCGCTTTGAGGGGAGGCAGTTTTACCATATCTACATAAAAGTAGTTGTAAATCCCTTTGTCTGTTGCCTCATATTTGATGCAGACATACTTGGTTCCGGCGGGCAAATCGTACTTAGACCACGTTTTCCACCATGAATACCCTTCATACGTGTCATCAAAGACATCGATTTGGGAGGAATAGGTAAAGTCTTCGTCCGCCATGCCGGTGGACGACCAACCCACCCTGAAGTAGCGGTGTCCCCAGGAAGGCACGTAATAGAGGAAAGACAGGGTGTCTATTTCCGTACAGTTGAGTTCGGGACTGATAAGCCATTGTTCGTAGGGAGCTCCCTGCTTGTTGTCGTTGGAGGAAAAACGGAAAGATTTCGTTTCTCCTTCCCCATAGGGGTGCTGGTCTGTGGAAAGGCTCATGAAATTGCCCGCGGTGGGAGCGGAATTGGCATAACGCACCGTCCAATCCTTGGGCGGAAAATATGTGCCTTCAAAACTTTCCGTAGTCTTTTCCTGTGCCTGCAAGAAAGGAAAACTCAATAAAATTGCAGCGATTAGAAAATGTACTTTCATGGTTTCTAGTTTTAAAGATTAATTATTTTTTGAATTCCGACCCGATGGTCGCCGTCCACCGCCTCAATCAACAGCAGCCCCTTGGAAAGCCCCTGCAACGAAACCTGCGTGGTTCTTTCCGAACAGGAAATAACCCTCACCAGCCTTCCGTGGTTGTCGCGGACACGGATTTCCTTAAGGTTGCTTTCCGCTTTCACATTGATGAAATCCTTAGCCGGGTTGGGGTATATGCGGAATTGGAGACTGAACAGAGAGGCTACCGAAGTGTTTTCCCCTTTCGTTATCGGGCGGCAAAACGCATAGTCCGACAATACGTCCCCACTGTAAACGGTCTGTATGGCATAGAGATGCGTGGAACCATCGGGATAGGTAGCCCATTTCTCTTCGTTGAGGATGGTGGAGGAAATGGGTTCGGGTGTAAGCAACTGCCAGGATTCCGGCTCAGCCTGCCTACCTTCCTCTACTTTCCAAACCTTGAAGCTTCGAACGGTTTTTCCGGCATTTCTGTCCTTGAACACGATGGGGCGCAACATAAAGACCATCTCGCCGGCCATCATGTCTTCATCCATGTTCAGCCATTGCCCGTCCTTGCCTACATAATAGGCCAATTTCTCGTCAATATGCGAACCCGTTTCATCTATGTCGAGATAGTTGGTGTAATGTTCGCGTTCTCCGCCAAAATGCACCATCACATAATAATCTTCATTCAACTCAAGCATATAGGGAAGCTTCACTTCCGTCCATCCACCGGCAGGAATAAAGAATTTGGGTCCGTCAAGCAAAAGTTTGCGGTTTTTGTCGTAGATTTCGAGGTTTACCGAGTCGGGACCTGCCTTTTTATTGGCACTTCCCGAAACCTTAACCGACGACAGGAAGATATGTGCACTGTTTTTACAGAGATTGCCTATCCTAATGTCCTGATAGGGGGTTAAGGACATGCCGTTTTCGGAAGTTCCGTCATCGAAGGATACTTCCGTGCAAGTCATCCAATCGGGATTTTCCCACTTCAGATCCATCCTGTTGCCATTTTCGCTCACCACCCCACGGAATCCAACAGCGGGATAGACCATTTCGTGCAGGGTAACATTCAGAAAAATTTCTCCATCCGCAACCGCCAGCACGGTATCGTAGGGCGCGAAACCATGTTCCTGTATCGACAATCTATAGGTTTTGGGGGCATAGACATTTTGAAAGGTAAAACTTCCGTCGGAAAGCGTGGAGGCTTCGTAATTCTGATATCCCTCCAGGAACACGCTTACCCCACGCATAGGTACCCCGTCATTCGACAAGACTTTTCCTTTTACCTCATATAAGGGAAGTTCGCAAAGCGTGAAATTAACGGTTAAAATTTCCTTTTCAGACACTACGACATGGTTTACCACCGTATCGAAATAACCGTGTTTTGAAGCTTTTATGTCGTAGGTTCCCTCCAAAATCCTGTTCATTTCATAGTTACCTGCCTGATCGGTAGTGGCGGTGATGGCGGTACCCAGACATTCCACCCGCACCGAAGCGATGGCCTTGCCGTCCGTACCGGAAACTTTGCCGCGGATGCGTCCCGACGACATAGAATCTATATAGAACACCGTATTGGGGCTGTATTCCGACAGGCTTCCGAATCCTTCTCCTCCTTCGTTTCCAAGCCATGTATGCGTTCTTTGGCGCGAAAGGGGATCTTTCGTAGCCCACCAACTTTCGCCTGTCTTGAAGTAGGAGGGTGCCGGCGTTTCGTTCCCCTTCCTGATAGAAACTAAAAGATTGCCACCGGTATAGGTGTAGGGAGCATCCAAGGTAATGATCAAATCGCCCTCCCCGCCCAACGAATCGATGGTTGAGGAATAAACCAAAGTGAGGGAATCTTCATTCACCCATTCGCTATCGGAACCGAAACTGTTCTTTTCGGTGGTTCCCAAGCGTATCTGAAGCGGAAAACCATAGTGCATGTCAGATGTGCGGTGGGAAAATTTCATAGCGGTTATCGCGCCCACCGAGGAAAGTTCGTCCTCGTAATAGATAATTTGAGCCTGTGCGCTTATCGAAAAGAAATCGACAGGAGCGTCATCGCGCAACATACGCCCATTCCCAATAGCGTTTACCTTGGTTTCCTGGCTCAATACCTCGGCCTTGAAAGGCATGGATACGGTTTTTTCTTTCTCCACGTCGTTTTCAAAAACAATCCTCGCGGAGAGGCTTTCCACTCCTTTTCGGGTGGGAGTCCAGAGCAGAGGCACGCGCACGCTTTCCTCCGCATAGAGGGTTTGCGTGTAGATGGCGGTTGCCACCACATTGCCGTTTCCATCAACCAATTCCACCTCAAAATCCTTCTGAGGCTCGGAACCCTGATTGGAAACGACTGCATAGACTGTGTTCTCTTGATTTACAATTAAATATTGTTGATTCTCTATGCCCTGTGCAACCATATACTTCTTGGGGAGCGGGCGCACGGCAAGATTATCTATAAAAACATTATTGATGTCCTGCCATTCCCAATAATTTCCTTTGGTGGATTCAGCATAGAAAGCAATTTTCACCGTACCGCTGTAATCGCTCAAATCAAGGGTGACGGGTTGACCGTAGGGAGGAACATCCTTCAATACATTTTCGCTCGTAGTATTATCCCAAAGCCTGAGCAGGTTGGATTGCGTCCACGTGTTGCCGTCGTCGGTGGAGACAAGCACGGCAAAACGGTCATCATCGGCATTGGGCGCGCCCCAACGCATGGAGCCATTAAGAGTTACGGCCATATCGAATTGCAAAACATACTTTTGCGAGCCATCGCCAAGATCAATGGAGGGTGTAACCATCCACATGCCAGCACTCTCGAAACTGGTGCGGGCGGCGAAGTTCCGCCGTTTGTCGTTGCCGAACCAATGTCCCGCCCAGGTACTTGCGGTCACCACGGTGTCAACAAGGTCGATTGCCCCCACCTCTTTTAACAGACCCGCTTTCACTGTCCAGCAGGGAGTGGGAAGCCGTATGAAAGACCCCGTTTCGAAAGTTTCGAAATAAGGTACGGGATTGGCGGCGCAAGTCGTTTGGAAAGACACAGGATATTCGTTCCATTGAGCCGTGTCGCCATCTCCACACACCCCTCTCACATAGGCATCCAGATAGGTTCCCGCCGGCAGTTGCGTAAGGGTGCAGGGGTTTTCTGTAACTCCCCTGACAATCGTCCCCTGACCCGAAGAAGGATGGAAATCCACGGGGCCATAGCAGATATCCCATTGGCGGGCATCGCCTTTTTCCGTCCACGAAAGCGTGGCGGACGAAGAAGAATTTACCGTGGCCGTAACGTCCGTTACCCGAGGACAGGTGGGAAGCGTGGTGAAAGCTTTCGGAGCCGACCAATCCGATTTCCTGTTGTCTGGATAAACCTGACGTACGCAAAACTCGTATTCCGTGAGAGGTTCCAGGCCCGTTATCGTGAAAGAGGTACCCGAAACAGCCTGCACGGAAGCAGTGGCAATGTCAAAGCCTTTTTTGCCGTAAACCAATTCGAAGTTCGAAACATTATCGTATCCATCCCACACAGCCTCGGCTTGCCTCGCTTGGATTTTCGAATAGGTGGCCTGCAGGTTCGAGGCCACCAGCAGAGGCCTGTCACCTACATGCAGAAAGTCGATAAACGTGTTGTTCCCTCCATAGTTGCTTATACCCTGGATACGTATTTTCTTGACGCTTTTGGAAATAGGCCGCTCGTAGAATGCCCATTTTACGCACCGCGCAGCCTCAATGGTGTCGAGTCCGTAAAAATCCGTACCGTTTTCGGACGCATACACGATAATCTGCGCCCACTGGTTGTCGAATGGAGCCTGAGCTTGATTAATCCACATAAAGGTAATCAGGGGATTGTCGAAAGCCTGCAGATTAAATTCGGCAGAAGTAAGGCTTCCCCGCACATCGGCAGCACAGTTAAAGTTGTCGAACATGGCGCAAAAAGTGCCTTCATACGTATAATAGGGTCCAAAACTCCAACCATAATCCTGCATCCATCCTCCGTAGCTCCCCGAAGCAGGGTTCAACTCCCAGCCAGCGGGCGGCCAGGTTTCAAAATTTTCCGAAAGGGCAAACATCGGAGTTTGGGCAAAAGCCGATGAAACCAGACTGAATATACCTCCCAAAACTATCGTCTTGAAAAGGCCTGATAATTTTCTCATGGCATATTGTTTTTGTGAAACTTCTAATAATATTATTCCGCAATTTTAAGGAAAACACGAAAAACGGCTCAGCTATGTAATGATATTGAAAGGATACAGATTTCAAAAACGTAGTAACCGAAAGGATACAATAGAACAAAATATACAGTATTTCAAAACATTACAAGTAAAGATGAAAATATAAAAACGTAGTGTCAATAGCGCGAAATAAAGTCGTAGAGAGTCTGATTATTGTTGGTTAGATTAAGTTTCTTGCGCAACCGCACCTTGGCTACCCGTATGCTGTTCGGGCTGAGATTGGTGATTACCGCTATCTCTTTTGTATTCAAACCCAGCTTGATAAAGGCGCAAAGCCTCTTTTCCGACTGACTCAAGGAGGGGAAATCAGCCAAGAGGCGCTCATAGAAATTATTGTTAATCTGAGTAAAACTGTTTTCAAACTCCGTGAGGAGGTTAGGGTTTATCGAACGACGCAGAGAGGAAATCAAAGAGGAAATTTTCTTCCGACTCTTTTCGGCAGAACCCAATCCCAAAGCCTGCAATTCACTTATAATCTTCTTTATCAATTCATCTTTGTTCATCCTGAACAGGAGGCTGTCGGTCAATTCCTTCTCCTTAATCTCTAAGTTTTCGAGCAAGGCCTTCTCGACCAGCTTCTGTGCCTCCTTTTCTTCTTTCTTTTTCTTTCCGTAAATCAAGAATATACCGGACACACCCAACAAGAGAAATAACACACTTGCCAACATCCATTTTTGCCGACCTATCCGGTTCTCCAATCTTAATTTTCCTTTTTCATACTCATATTCAAGCTTTTGTTGTTCCAGATGAAATTCCTCCATCAAAAGGCTCTGCTTGGCCTTTTCGGTGTTCTCCCTTATATTAAGACTGTCGTTCAATGTAATATACTTCTTAAGAACCTCGAAGGCCTCCGCCTTTCGGCTCATCCGGTCCAAAATCCAGCTTTTTTCGCGCAGGGCCACCGTCTTGGCTAAAAGGTTGTTGTTATGTTCGCCCAACTCCAACAATTCGGATGTCTTCTTCAGAGCCTGTTCATATTGAGACGTGCTGGAATAGAGTTCTATAAGCGACACCAAAACCTGCATCTTCACATTTTCCTCCTTCATTTCGTTCGCCAAATCAAAACTCTTCATAAAGTATAGGTTGGCCGAATCGATTTGTTTCTTTTGCAAGTATATCTGTCCCAGAAGGTAGTAGGCGTTAGCCGGGGAATAGTTGCGATGAGGCCCTATGTCAGCCTGCATAGCCTTACAAAGATAGCAATAGGCCGAATCGAGAATATCCATATTTAGATAAGCTTCGGCTATATTGGATAGAGCCAGAGGATATAATTCGGAACCATAGAAATCCGGTTGACAATTTCTTTTAAAGATAGCAATGGCCTTTTGGTTCTGTCCTAAGTTCTTATAGATGGATCCCTGATTGTTGGAGATGGAAGCGTCAAGAATGAAATCTTTCAGACTGCGGTTTATTTCGCTTGCGTGTTCGTTGGCTTGCAAGGCCTGGTTGAGGTTACCTAGATAGAAGTAGTAAGCTCCCGTGGCCAACGATATCTTGATTTGCAGTTTTTTCGTATATTGATTATTTACCTCGAAATGGTTGGCAGCCTCCTTCGCCTTGTTGAGATAGTCGGCTGTACCGCGAAAATGGTCGAAATTCATGGAATAGCACCCCAGGAGATAGTTGGCATAGGCGCGGTTATAGGAATTCTTATCATCCACAAAAGGGCGCAGGTCATCCATCAGACATCCCCAGTCTTCGTACGGAAGCATCAACCGAATGGCCTCTATATAGTTGATAAGCCCGGTCGCACGTGTCGGATTTTTCTCGTATTTCTCAATATATTGGTTGACGGAATCGGGAAGAAGAGGCCGGAAATAACCAATGCAATCCTCTCCGGACAACGGAAGAAAAAGACTCAGAAACAACGCTATGACAACAAAACGTTTCATTTGGCTATAACCAATAGGAACATCAACTTTTCAGAGAATCATTCCATAAAAGTACACATTTTTACAACTCCGTCCATTTTTCAGCGGACCATAGAGGCCGATTCAAACTCATAAAAAACTGCAACTTTTTTGTATGGAAACTATTCGCTAAATTTGCCCTTTGCGCTTGTATTTTTAGTACTAACCATAAATCTATCATCATGTCTTGGATTCAAGAACACACTGCCATGGCGGTTTTGATCGGGATTGCAATCGTGGTCATACCGTTTTTAATCTATTATGTGGTTACGGCCACCAAAAACCACCCCAAAGGGTTGATTGCCGCCGCTTTGAGTAATATGGGTGAACGCTTCGGCTATTACATCATGAATGCCGTACTGTTGCTGTTCATCTGCTCCAAATTCGGTATTCCCGATGCCACGGCCGGCTTCATCTACGCCGTTTTCTACTGCTGCATCTATCTGTTCAGTCTGCCCGGCGGTATCGTGGCCGACCGTTTGCAGAACTACAAGGGCACCATTATGTCGGGTCTGCTCATCATGGCCTTGGGCTATGTGCTGCTCTCGTTGCCCGTTTTCGGCGGCGCGCCCGGCGATGTGCCTTCGTGGGTATTGGTATTCACCTGCGTGGCCTTGTTCCTGATTGCGGCCGGTAACGGTCTTTTCAAAGGAAACTTGCAGGCTATCGTGGGTCAGATGTACGACAACTTCGAAGCCGACGCGGCCAAGAAAGGCCCCGAAGCTTTGGCCTTGGCCAAGAGCAAACGCGACAGCGGTTTCCAGATTTTCTACGTGTTCATCAACATCGGCGGTGTAATTGCGCCTTTTGTGGCTCCCTTGCTGCGCGAATGGCTCTTGGGCACCAAGAACCTCATCTACAACTCGCAGATGCCCGCCCTCTGCCACCAATACCTGGGCGGCAACATGGACGCCACGGCCATGAACAACCTCACCGAACTGGCCGGCAAGGTTAGCCAAACGCCTATCGATGCCGCCGCTATGGCCGCCGATCCCTCCGCCATGAGCGCCTTCTGCGAAAACTACCTGCAGGTGTTCAATACCGGCGTACACTTCTCGTTTATCGCTTCGGTGGCGGCCATGCTCATTTCGTTTGTCATCTTTGCCTGCGTAAAGAAGAACTTCCCCAACCCCGTGCGCAAGGAAAAGAGCGCCACAGTAGATTACACACCCGAAGAACGCACCGCACAGGCCAAGGAAATCAAACAACGTATGGCGGCTTTGTTCGCCGTATTGGGTGTGGCTATCTTCTTTTGGTTCTCCTTCCACCAAAACGGTCAGTCGCTGTCGATTTTTGCCCGCGACTTTGTGAAGACCGATACGATCGCTCCCGAAATCTGGCAGTGCATCAATCCTTTCTTCGTAATTGTACTGACGCCTATCATCATGTTGATTTTTGGCGGTATGGCACGCAGGGGCAAGAACGTTTCCACGCCCAAGAAAATCGCCATCGGTATGTTCATCGTGGCCTGCGCCTATATCTTCCTTTCGGCCCTGGCCAAGGTGATGGGTTATCCTTCCGGCGACGAATGGGGCGTTACGCCTATCGAACAGCGTAGCCTGGTGGGCCCGTGGGTGCTTATCCTCACCTACTTCTTCCTTACCGTGGCCGAACTGTTCATCTCGCCGCTGGGTCTGTCTTTCGTTTCGAAAATCGCCCCCAAACATCTGCAGGGTATCTGCCAAGGCCTGTGGCTGTGCGCCACTGCGGTAGCCAACCTGTTTATCTTCCTGGGCGTAACGATGCTCAACAGCATCGGCCAGCAATGGATTACCTGGGCGGTGTTCGCCTTGATCTGCCTGGCTTCGATGGGCGTGATGCTCGGCATGTTGAAGTGGCTCGAACGCATCACCAAATAAACGGTTGATTCCACAAAAAAAATCCCCGGCATCGGTTGATGTCGGGGATTTTTTTTAGGCCATCGGTTATACAAGAAAATCAGGATTGCCCGGACTATGCCGAAGCGGACAATGATTTTTCGTAACGCCTTACGATTATCGAGAACCATACGAGCTGCACGGCGATGACCACCGCGCTCACCAGGCTGTAGAGCAGAATGGCGAGCGTGAAACTGTGCCACAGGATACCCGCCGTCAGGGCGGCGGCGCGCAGCACGAGATAAACCGACTCTATGGCCAGCATGGAGGCCTGTTTTTGAAACAAATCGCTGATAAACGTAAGGCTGCCGCCTATCAGGGTGAGCCAAAGCCAGGGCAACATCAGGCGGATATAATGCCCCGTGGCCTCCCATCCGGCGCCCAACAGCCATCCGGCAAGCGAGGGCAACACAAAATAAAGCCCGGCAAAGGCCACCGCCACCGCCAGGCCTCCCCCGAACACCACTTTGTGGAAGAACACCCGTATCGAACGCTTTTCCTGCACGTCTTTGGCCGTTTTCTGAAAGAAAACCTGACAGAGCGAAGCCGTTACCATACTTACCGGACGCTGGGCGAGCGTCATGCCCATGCCCAGATAGCCCATTTCCCGAAGCCCGAAATAAGGCGTGAGCAGGAACACCGGCAGATTGCAGCTGATATTGTTGATAATCGTGCGCGGCAGCGAAAAGAGCGGAAAACGCACATAACGCCGGGCGGCAGACCGCCAGCCTTTTCCAAAACGCAACAAAGGCCGGCAGGCGGCTTTATTGGGCAGAACCACCGCCAGAAGCGAAACCAACAGCCCCGCCACGGTGGATACCGCCAAGCCCCAACGCAACCAGCCCGCCTTGCCCGCGCCGTATTTGAACAGGGAGTTACTCAAGTTCTGCGTTACCTGATAGGAAGCCACCGCCCCGAAACGTTCCCGACGCGTAAACCAGTAGTTGAGCAACACCCAGGATGCCGACAGCAGCACGAACAACGGCAAGAGCGGATAGATGCCCGACAGTTCGGGTGCCTTGAACAGCCGGGCTATGGGATGCCTGAAAAACACCGACAGGCCGCAAAGCAAGGTGATGCCGAAGGTAATCAGAAACGCCAGACGAACCGTATCTGCCGCTTTTTTCTCCGATTTGGGCAACAGAACGGCATATTGGTAGTCGGCGGTGGCAAAGAGCGTGAGAATGCCCCCGATGGAAAGGAAAAGGTTCAACACCCCGAAGTCCTGCGCCGAGTAAAGCCGGGTCAGCAAGGGATAGAACAAAAATCCTATCACCTGCGCGATAAGGTTGGCCGAAAGCAGTTTGGCGGAATTCCTGAAAGTTCGGGAGGGCATCGGATTATCGTTTTACTGCCTGTTTTTCTTAAAGAAATCGTCCAGGGCGCGTTCCTGGGTTTCGGCGCCTATAAAGTTGAAACGGTAACGGCCGCCGCGTTCCTCGCCTTCTTTTTTGCCATAGACACTGCCGTTAAGGTTCACATGAAGGCGCACCACATACTGGGAACCGAACTTGCCGCCCTGCAGATGGAAAACGGCGGCGGCTTCGGCGCTTACGAAATCATTTTCGAACAAGACGCAATACCATTTGCTCTGCAGGTAAGACTTGGACCGCAGCAGCGGGTTTCCCCAATAGGTGAGCGAATAATTGTCGGTGGGCACGGTAAAGCGTTCCTGCCCGTAATAGTAGAGCGTGCGCGTGCCGAACCGCCAGTAGCGCAGATGCAGGTCGGCCACCATGCCCAATGGCATTTTGGAAGGGGTAACGTGATCCCTCTTGCACTCGTAGCCCAGCATGAAGTTTAGCGAAAGGCGCGCGGCATAGAGGCGTTTGGCGTATCCCGAAAAATCAACGCCGAGACCCGCCTGCCCCAGGCCGTTGTCGTGCACCACCCCGTCGCCGGAGCGCGGGCGCGTATTGGCGTAATGGTAGTAGTAGCCCAATACTTGTGCGAAAAACCACTTGTAGCGTTGCTCGGCGCTCAGGCCTGCAAAGAAAGCCTCCCGGGTTACGGGCGACTGCGCGCCCGTCCAGTCCAGCCAAAGGCTCAGAAAGTTGTTCTTTCCGCTCAGCTTATAGAAAAGCCCCGTCATGTTGGGGCGGAAATAGTTGAACGTGTCGCGGATAAAGAAATTGGTGTAGTTGCCCAGCAGTTCCTCGCGCGGAAAAGCCCCGAAACGGAACAGATGCCGGTTGTTCCTGTATTGGAAATAGCCGATAAAGGAAACCTTGTCCAGATATTTGGGCGAACCGAAAGAGGTCTGCAGGTGCGTTCCCACAAAGAGCGAGAAATCCTGATACGCCAGCCCCACCTGCGGCGAGAAACGGAAGCCGTACATGGTTTTGGAGAGCGCGTTGTCGATATTCTCGTATTCGCCGTTATCGAAAAAGCCCTTGGCATCGGCCTTCCATTCGAAACTCTGCGCTTGAACCGCCCCCGAAAGCATCAGCAAAAAAGCCATTCCCCAAACCAACCGGAATCTTGTTGCACGCATCATCTTTGTTATTGCTTTGAAGTGTAAAGTTATACAAACCTCCGTTAATTTCAGAATCGCAATTCAGCCTCGGAGAGGGTTTGGTCAACGGAAAGGAACATCATGTAATAGACCGGCATATAGGTAATGCCGTTTTCTTGGTACACCTTTTCTTCGTTGGAAAGCACCAGCGCGTTTTTAACATGATAGTCCGGATTTTTCAGAAACTTGGTCAAAGCCCGGTGCATATTGTAATCCTTGCCCGATTTTACTTCTATCGGCAAGGAAGAAAGCGTATCGACATGATCAACCAGATAATCCACCTCGCCCGTTTTTTTATTGTCGAAATAATAGAGATTGAAGCCGTGCGCCCGCAACTCCTGCGCCACCACCGTTTCATACACGCTACCCAAATTGATGCCACGCATATCTTCGAGAACCGGCTTTATGTCGTTGCGGTAAAGGATGGCCGTAAGCAATCCCACATCGTTTAGATAAAGCTTAAAAAGATTCTTGGTGGCATTCTGCAGCAACGGATAGACCGGTGTGCTGACTGCATCCGCTTCGAGCGCGATACCTGCCGAAACCAAATACTCGAATTCATCTTGGTAATCGGAAACCCGTTTTCCCTTTTTATCCTCGATATCCTTAAACACAATGCGTTTTTTACGGTTCTCCATATAAGAGGGAATCATACGGTAAATCTGTTGAATCTTGAGCTTTCGCCGGGCATTCTCCTCATATTTTGCGGCATCGGCGATATAAAGTTCCATTATCTGGTGTTGAACGCTCCTTACCTTAGCGATATTGTGCTCCGAAAGATATGTAACCACGGCATCCGGAAACCCGCCCACCAAAAGGTAGTGGCGGAAATAATCCATCATTTTCCGATGTATGGCATCGGGCATGGATTCTTTTCTTTCAAAAGCGACCCGCATTTTTTCCATCACCTCCCCGCCCACACCGTTTGCCCAAAGAAACTCTTCAAAATCCATAGGGTACATGTGAATCTGACGCAGGTATCCTACCGGAACGGACTGCGTTTTCTTTAAGGTTACCCCCAAAAGCGACCCGCTGGCGATAAAGGTGAACCGCCCCTCTTCCATAAGGAAC
>CAMWTX010000010.1 GCA_947177315.1 uncultured Bacteroidales bacterium
AGGGTCTGGTTTATATGATACTGCTGGTTTGTTATTTGATATTTTTTTTAACTTTTTATGCAATGGGTGGGGGGGGGGGCTTCGCCCGCCGGCCTCCTTTTTCTGACTACACAACCATACAGACAACCCATGTTCAAGAAATCCCCCCTGGTCGTTATCGGCGCACTGTTCTTTATCTTCGGATTCGTAACCTGGCTCAACTCCACGCTGGTTCCCTTCCTCAAGATTGCCTGCGAGCTGAACAATTTCCAGTCGTACTTCGTTACGTTCATGTTCTATATCGCCTATTTCATTTTCGCCATTCCCTCCTCGCGGGTCATCGACCGGCTCGGTTACAAAAGGTCCATTTCGGTGGGGCTGGGCGTGATGGCGGTGGGCGCGGTGCTGTTCATTCCGGCGGCCTGTTCGCGCTTCTACCTGTTTTTTCTGGCGGGCCTGTTCCTCATGGGGGCGGGGCTGGCCTTGCTGCAGACGGCGGCCAACCCTTATGCGGCGGTGCTCGGTTCACCCCAGACGGCAGCCAAACGCATCAGCATTATGGGCGTGTGCAACAAGTTTGCCGGCATTCTGGCGCCGCTCGTGCTGGGTTCGATAACCCTCAAGAGCGCCGACGCGGTGCTGCAACAGATACAGGACCCAACTCTGACGGAGACGGCGCGGGCGCGGATTCTGGACAACCTGGCCTTGCAGTGTGTGATTCCCTACCTGTGCATCGTGGCGGTCTTGGCCTTGCTGGCGCTCTTTATCCGTCAGGTATCCCTGCCCGACATACAGAAAGACAAAACGGTTTACGAAGCGGCGCAAGGCGGCAAGGATTCCATCTTCAGGCACGGCAATCTGTGGGGCGGCGTGCTGGCGCTGTTCTTCTACGTGGGAGCGGAGGTCATCAGCGTAGATAGCCTCATCAATTATGCAACCTCCTTGGGCATCTCGAACTATTCGGCCAAGATATTCCCCTCGCTGTCGATGGTGGCTTTCCTGATAGGCTACCTGATAGGCATCGCGGGCATTCCGCGCTGGTTCAGCCAACGCACGGCGCTCATTCTCTCGGCGGCGGGCTGTCTGGCGGTGGTTACGGCAAGCCTGCTTTGTTCCGGCATCCTTTCGGTCTATATCCTGGTGTGGCTGGGCCTGACCAACGCCATGATATGGCCTGCCGTATGGGGGCTGGCGATAGAAGGTTTGGGAAAGCACACATCCTTGGGTTCCTCCCTGCTGGTGATGGCCATCGTGGGCGGCGCCTTGCTGCCGTTGCTGTTCGGCCGTCTGGTGGATGCCTTCGGCTACGGTTCGGCCTACCTGCTGTTTTATCCCTGCTATGCGATAATTTTGGGGTATGCGCTTTGGCGGAAGCCGAAAAATTGTTATCTTTGACGTTCCCGAATTGGGAAAATTGAAGCTAATTAGTTGAAAAACAAATAAAAATAGTTTTTTAAGCATGAAAAAGCTCCTTAAATTCATGGCATGCGCTTTGGCGGTGTCATTCGGTTTGACGGCATGCGACAACGGTCAGGATCCCATTCATCCCTACGACAGCGGATACAATCCCAAAGGATCCCAGTTGAACACCTCCCACAAGCTGGTAGGCCAGATGTACGGGGAAGACGGTGTCGTAGAAAAACCCGAAGATGCCCAAGGTATCGTTTTTGCTGTTTCCAAAGATGGACAGACGGCCTATCTGGTGGCTTTTACCGATGCCATGGTTGTCGGAGGAGACAGTCCCAACGACTTGGAATCATATAGTTATACAAACCGTGAAGGTTATTTTTCTCCGGCTCAGGTTTGGGGTCCCACCCTGCCTTCCAAACGCGATACCGTTTATGAAGAAAAAACGGAAAACGGCAAAACAATCATCGACACTATCGAAAAAAGAAGCGCGATAATCCACAACGTGGACGGGGAAATCAACACCGCGCAGATTCTGGCCCTCTTTGCGGCAGCCGTTGAAAAAGACACGAGTTACAAACTTCCCTCTTCGTATGCGGCCAAGATTTGCCACGACTACTACAGAAGGGAATGGAGCAAAAAGAAACTGGACAGCGCCAATAATGACCAGTTGGCTTTGAAATGGAAACACACGCAAGGTCAGTGGTATCTTCCCTCCATCGAAGAATTGGGCGACTTGATGAAGAACCGCGACAAAATCAACAAGAAATACGGCAATAAGGCTTCGGACTTAGTATTGGACAACGAATATTTCTACATGCCTATCGGTGGTGAACAAGGCCATGCTTACTGGTCTTCTTCGGAATTCAACGTTCAAGCCGCCTGGTATTGCCTCTCGCGCGTAGGCGACGGCACGGATTATTCCGGCAACAAACGTTACACTTATTACCAAAAGAATGACCGGAGCGGCATACACGTTCGTCCTATCCGTAAAGCGCCGATTAAATAATCGGTATCGCTTTTTCCAAAAAGGGCTGCTTACGTAACATAGGCAGCCTTTTTTGTTTGAGAACGATGTTTTCTGAAGCCGGATGCGCTTGGATTAAACCGTTGGATGAAAACCAGTTTTAACTTTTGAATTCAAGTAAGAAATGAAAAAGAATTTTGTAGAAGAACTGCGCTGGCGGGGCATGTTGCAGGATATGATGCCCGGAACCGAAGAACTCTTGCAGAAAGAACAGGTAACGGCCTATGTGGGCATCGATCCCACTGCCGATTCCTTGCATATAGGACACTTGGTGGGCATTATGATGCTCAAGCATTTTCAGGAATGCGGACACAAGCCGCTGGCCTTGGTGGGCGGCGCCACGGGCATGATAGGCGACCCCTCCGGAAAGAGTGCCGAAAGGGTGCTGCTCAACGAAGAAACCCTGCGCCACAACCAGGAATGCATCAAGAAACAGCTCTCCAAATTCCTCGATTTCGACAGCACCGAAGCCAATGCCGCCGAGTTGGTGAACAACTACGACTGGATGAAGGACATGAGTTTTCTGGCCTTTATCCGCGACATCGGCAAGCATATCACCGTGAACTACATGATGGCCAAGGATTCGGTAAAGAAACGCTTTTCGGGCGAAGCCGGCACCGACGGCATGTCCTTTACCGAATTCACCTATCAGTTGGTGCAGGGCAACGACTTCCTGCACCTGCTCAAGACCAAGAACTGCAAGCTGCAGATGGGCGGTTCCGACCAATGGGGCAACATCACCACGGGAACCGAACTGATACGGCGCATTCTCGGCAAGGAAGCCTTTGCCCTTACCTGCCCGCTCATCACCAAGGCCGACGGGGGCAAGTTCGGCAAGACCGAAAGCGGCAACATCTGGCTGGATCCGGCCAAGACCTCGCCCTATAAGTTCTACCAGTTCTGGCTCAACTGCTCGGATGCCGACACGGCCAAATACATCCGTATCTTTACGATGATGGGCAAGGAAGAGATAGAGGCCTTGGAAAAGGAACATGCCCAGGCACCGCATCTGAGGCTGTTGCAGAAAGCGCTGGCCAAAGACCTCACCATTCGCGTGCATTCGCAGAAAGACTACGAAACGGCAGTGGAAGCCTCCGAAATCCTGTTCGGAAAAAGCACCACCGAATCCCTGCGCAAACTCGATACCGAAACCTTCCTTTCGGTTTTTGAAGGCGTTCCCTGCAGCGAGGTGGAAAGCGCCGAATTCGACGGGAACACTTCGCTGATAGACCTGCTTTCCGACAAGACGGGCATCTTTGCCTCCAAAAGCGAGGTGCGCCGCGCGCTCAAGGAAAACAGCCTTTCCGTCAACAAGGAAAAGGCCACCGAACAGACGCCCGTGAACCGCGACATGCTGCTCAACGGCGCGTATGTGCTCGTGCAGAAAGGCAAGAAGAATTATTTCCTCATTCATGTAAGATAGCCCGATGTTCCTGTTTTACGCGCCCCATACCGAGAACGGCCAATGCTGTTTCTCGCCCGCCGAAAGCCATCATTGCGCCAAGGTGCTGCGGCTTTTGCCGGGGCAGGAGGTGTGGGTTACCGACGGGAAAGGATTCCTCTACGGGGCGGAACTTTCGGTGGTGAGCGACAAGGCTTGCCTGGCGGGTGTGCGCCGGGTGCTGCGCAAGCCCGGAGAAGAAGGCAACCTGCGCCCCCAAACGCATATCGTGCTGGCGCCCACCAAGAATATGGAACGCACCGAATGGTTCTTGGAAAAGGCCACCGAAGTGGGCTTGGGCAAGGTTTCCTTTATCCGTACCGAACACTCGGAACGCAAGCAGGTAAAGCCCGAGCGCGTGGAATCCATCTTGGTGGCGGCCATGAAGCAGTCGCAGCAGGCCTATCTGCCGGTGCAGGAAGAAATGTGTTCGCTCGGCGAGTATCTGGAAAGACAAGAAAAAGCCGGAGACACCCGAGTGCAGAAATTCATTGCCTACTGCGGCGCGGAATACGAAAGAAAATCGTTTTTAAGCCTTCTGCAGCCCCAAACGGAGGTAGAAGTAATGATTGGCCCGGAAGGGGATTTCTCGCCCGCGGAAGTGGCCCGGTGCGTCGAGGCGGGATATATTCCCGTGAGCCTTGGAGACACCCGGCTCCGCACCGAAACGGCGGCGCTGTTCGCGGCCTGGGCGCCTTCTTACCTGTCGGGCTTGAAAAACCGCTAAACCTAACGGAATGCTGGCCGGATTTCTGATAAAACCGTGTTTAAAGACCCGATTCCTTGTATCGGCGGCGGTTGTTCTTTTGCTGTTGCCATGCGGATTTTCCCGTGCGCAGCAGGTACAGATAGGGCTTCTCAAATACGGCGGAGGCGGCGACTGGTATGCCAACCCCACCTCTTTGCCCAACCTGATAGCCTTTGCCAATCGCGAGGCGGGCATGGACATAGATCCGCAGCCGGTTACGGTGGAAGTGGGCGGGCAGGCCTTGTTCGGCTGTCCTTTCGTGCACATGACCGGGCACGGCAACGTGGTCTTCTCCGCTTCCGAAACGCAGAACCTGCGCACCTACCTCATCGGCGGCGGATTCCTGCATATCGACGACAACTACGGCATGGACAAATTCGTGCGCGCTCAGATGAAGAAGGTCTTTCCCGAACTGGACTTTGTGGAACTGCCGGCCTCGCATCCCGTGTTCAAGCAGGCTTTCGACTACAGCCGCACGGGGCTTCCCAAGATTCACGAGCACGATGCCAAAAGGCCGCAGGCGTTCGCCCTGTTCTACGAGGGCCGTATGATTTGTTTCTACACCTACGAATGCGATTTGGGCGACGGCTGGGAAGACACCGAGGTGCACAACGATTCGCCCCAGGCCCACCGCCAGGCCCTGGAGATGGGAACGAACCTGTTGCAGTTCGTGTTCATGCAGTAAAATTTTTTATTTTTGCTCATTCATGGCTGTGTTCACGCAGCCGTAAAACTTTAAGGATATGAAAAAATTTCTTGTAAAAGCTTTGTTTTTAGGATTTATCGGCGTTTTGCCCGTATCGATGACGCGCGCACAGAACAGTGTGCATACGGTGCTGCTGCAGGATGTACTTTCCGTGGATGTGGAAGGCCGTTTTGAGGTGCAGGTAGTGCAGGGTCTGGAAGAAAAAGTGGAGATAGAAGCGCCTGCCGAAGTGTTCATGAAGATGAAGGCCAAACAGAGCGGAAAATCTTTCGAACTTTCGGTAAAAGACAAGGATGCCCGCACCTATAGCCCCTTCAAGGTAACGATGACGCTCAAGAATCCTGAAAAAATCAGTTTGGAAGGTTCGGCCAAGATGAAGCTGGGGGGCGTGTTCACCTGCAAGAAACTTTCGCTGGAACTGGAAGATGAAAGCGCATTCGAAGGCGAAATCCGCGCTTCGGAAAGCGTGAGCGTGGAAGTGGAAGGCCATGCTTCCCTGAAGGCTTCCATCAATGCCGTTAAATATTGCAAGATGGAACTTTCCGGCTACGCCACCGCCCAGGTGAGCGGCTACGCGCCTGCGGTAAGCCTCACGCAGAAAGACGCCACCAAACTGGAAGCGAGGAATTTCCGTACCGACAAGCTGGACGCCAAGATGTCGAACAACGCCACGGCCGGCATGACGGTGAACGCTACCTTGACAGCCACCGTGGAAGATGCGGCGGTATTGCTGTACGACGGCATGCCCAAGACCAAGGTGAACAGTTCGGGCGTGGCCAAAGTGGCGGCTTATTAATTGGTTTTGGAAAATTCCATGAGGTAGGCCTTGATGAAATCGTCGAGGTCGCCGTCCATGACTGCCTGCACATTGGAGGTTTCACATCCGGTGCGCAGGTCTTTCACCATCTTGTAGGGCTGCATCACGTAGGAGCGGATTTGGCTTCCCCATTCGATTTTCTTCTTGCTGCCCTCGATGGCGTCTATCTTTTCGCGTTTCTTGCGCAATTCTATCTCGTAGAGTTGTGATTTAAGCATCTGCAGGGCTTTCTCGCGGTTCTGCAACTGGGAGCGCGTTACCTGGCATTCGATGATGATGCCCGAGGGCGCGTGCCTGAGGCGCACGGCGGTTTCCACCTTGTTGACGTTCTGCCCGCCCGGGCCGCTGCTCCGGAAGGTATCCCAGGTAAGGTCGGCGGGATTGATTTCGATTTCGATATTGTCGTCGATGATGGGATAGGCATAGACCGAGGCGAAAGAGGTGTGCCGACGCGCTCCGGCGTCGAAAGGCGAGATGCGCACCAAACGGTGCACGCCGCTCTCGCTCTTGAGGTATCCGAAAGCAAAATCGCCCTCCACTTCTATCGTGGCCGACTTGATGCCCGCCTGTTCGCCTTCCTGGTAATCGACCGTGGTAATCTTGTAGCCCTTGCGTTCTGCCCAGCGCATGTACATGCGGTAGAGCATGTCCGCCCAGTCCTGGCTTTCGGTTCCGCCGGCTCCTGAATTAATCGTAACCATCGCGCTCAGGCGGTCTTCCTCGCCCGAAAGCATATTCTTGAATTCCAGTTCCTCGATGGATTTCTCCAGATGGGAAAGGCAGTCTTCCATCTCCTGTTCGGGAACCTCGCCGCTGTCGTACATCTCCGCCATCACGCCGGTGTCTTCCCATTCGGAATGCACCGCGTGGAAAGCGTCTGTCCATACCTTTTTCTGACGGATGCCCTTCAGTATCTTCTCGGCTTCCTTGGGGTCGTCCCAAAAGCCGGCGGCCTGGGTCTTGGCCTCTTCGTCCTTTATGAATTGTTCCTTGCCGGCAATGTCAAAGACACCTCCTCAGCGTTTCCACCCGCGTGGACAACGCTTCCAGTTTTTCCTTGTCGTACATATCTCGTGTTATGCTACGCCTTTTCCGTGGCAGTTCTTGTATTTCTTTCCGCTACCGCAAGGGCAGGGGTCGTTGCGTCCCACTTTCTTTTCCACATGCACCGGCTGCGGTTTCTGCGGCGCATCGCCCTGGTTGGTCTGCAGGGGAGCGCGTTTTTGGGGAACACTGCCGTCGATGCCGGCGCGCGAAGTCTGCATGCGGCTCATATCGGTGCGTTGCTGGCGGGCTTCCTGCATCTGGTTGGGGTCGGGAGAAGGCAGATGCCCCAGCGAAAGGAACTCGCTCACATCGCGGTTCATATCGATAAGCAGCTGCTTGAACAGGTTGAAGGCCTCGAACTTGTAGATAAGCAACGGGTCTTTCTGTTCGTAGGAGGCGTTCTGAACCGACTGCTTGAGGTCGTCCATCTCGCGCAGGTGTTCTTTCCAGCTGTCGTCGATCATGGCCAGGCAGAGACCGCGCTGGATTGCGCCCGTGATCTCGCGCCCGTTGCTGTCGAGACACTTTTGGATATTGGCCACCACCTGCAGGGTCTTGCGGCCGTCGGTGATGGGAATGGCGATGTTCTCAAAGCGCGAGCCGTGGTTTTCCTGCACATGCTTGATGATGGGCAACGCCTGTTGCGAAATCTGTTCGGCTTTCTGGCGGTAACTTGAATAAACGGCGTCGAAGATGGCCTTTACCGTGGCGGGCTTGGCCGCGAGCGCCTCGGCTTCCGATACGGGGCATTCCACGCCGAAAGTGCGGATGAGGCGGCCCTTGAAGTTGTCGAAATCGCGGTCTTCGGCCAATTCGGAAACATAGTGTTCCACCGTGTCGTACATCATGTTGGAGATATCCACACCCAGGCGTTCTCCAAAAAGGGCGTGGCGGCGCTTGGTGTAGATGACCTCACGCTGGGCGTTCATCACGTCGTCGTATTCCAAGAGGCGCTTACGGGTTCCGAAATGGTTCTCTTCCACCTTCTTCTGCGCTTTCTCGATGGAGCGGGTCAACATCTTGGCCTGGATGTTCTCGCCTTCCTGGTAGCCCATGCGGTCCATCAGGGCGGCGATACGCTGGGAGGCGAACAGACGCATTAGGTTGTCTTCGAGCGACACGTAGAACTGCGAGCTTCCGGGGTCGCCCTGACGTCCGGCACGACCGCGCAGCTGGCGGTCCACACGGCGGCTTTCATGGCGTTCGGTTCCGATAATCGCCAGACCGCCGGCCTCCTTGACGCCCGGCCCGAGCTTGATGTCCGTACCACGGCCGGCCATGTTGGTGGCAATCGTCACCGTGCCCGCCAAACCGGCTTCGGCCACGATGTCGGCTTCTTTCTTGTGCAGTTTGGCGTTCAACACATTGTGTTTGATGTTGCGCCCCTTGAGCATGCGGCTCAGCAATTCGGAAACCTCCACCGAAGTGGTACCCACCAGCACCGGACGGCCGATACCGATCAGGCGTTCCACTTCTTCGATGATGGCGTTGTATTTCTCGCGTTTGGTCTTGTAGATGAGGTCGTCCATATCCTGGCGGATAACGGGACGGTTGGTGGGGATGCAGACTACTTCGAGCTTGTAGATGTTCCAGAATTCGCCCGCTTCGGTTTCGGCCGTACCGGTCATGCCCGAAAGCTTGGAATACATGCGGAAATAGTTCTGCAGCGTGATGGTGGCGTAGGTCTGCGTGGAGGCTTCCACCTTGACCCTTTCCTTGGCTTCGATGGCCTGGTGCAGCCCGTCCGAATAGCGGCGGCCTTCCATGATACGGCCTGTCTGCTCATCCACGATTTTTACCTCGTTGTCGATGACCACGTATTCCACGTCGCGTTCAAACAAGGCGTAGGCTTTGAGCAGCTGGTTTATCGTGTGAACGCGGTCCGACTGAATCGCATAGTCGCGCATGAGCTCGGATTTTTTGGCCGCTTTCTCCTCGGCGGAGAGGCCCGATTTCTCCAGTTCGGCGATTTGCGAGCCCACGTCGGGAAGAATGTAGTATTCGGGATTGTGGGCGTCGGAAGAAAGATAATCGACCCCTTTGTCGGTAAGGTCTATCGTGTTGAGTTTCTCATCGATGACAAAATACAGCTCCCCGTCGATAAGCGGCATGTTCTTGCCTTGTTCCTGCAGGTAGAAGTTCTCGGTTTTCTGCATGAGCGTCTTCATGCCCGGTTCGCTGAGGAACTTGATGAGCGCCGTGTTCTTGGGCAGCCCGCGGTGCGCCCTGAAAAGCAGCTCGCCGCCTTTCTTTTCCTGTTCGGGCGTGGGGTTGCCGCTCAGGATGCTCTTGGCTTCCGCCAGAATCTTGGTCACCAAGGAACGCTGTTGGTTGTAGAGTTTCTCGATTTGCGGACGGAGGGTGTCGAATTCCAGGTCGTCGTCTTTGGTGGTGGGACCCGAAATGATCAAAGGCGTACGGGCATCGTCGATCAAGACCGAATCGACCTCATCCACAATCGCGTAGTTGTGCCCGCGCTGCACCAGTTCCTGCGGGGTGCGGCACATGTTGTCGCGCAGGTAGTCGAAACCGAACTCGTTGTTGGTGCCGTAGGTGATGTCGGCCAGATAGGCCTTGCGGCGGGCTTCGCTGCTGGGCTGGTGCTTGTCGATGCAATCCACCTTGAGGCCGTGGAACTCAAAGAGCATGCCCATCCATTCCGAGTCGCGCTTGGCCAGATAGTCGTTTACGGTTACCACGTGAACCCCTTGGCCGGGCAGGGCGTTGAGATAGACAGGAAGCGTTTCAACGAGCGTCTTGCCTTCCCCCGTGCTCATTTCGGCAATCTTGCCCTGATGCAGCACGATACCGCCGATAAGCTGCACGTCGTAGTGCACCATGTCCCAGGTGATGAGGTTGCCCCCCGCCATCCACTGGTTCTTATAGTAGGCCTTGTCGCCGCGAATCGTCACGTTGTCGCGCGTGGCGGCCAGATCGCCGTCCCAAGGCATGGCGGTAACCTCCACTTCGGCGTTGTCGCGGAAACGCTGGGCGGTGGCCTTCACCACCGCGAAGGCTTCGGGAAGAATGGCGTTGAGCTCTTCCTGGGTCTGTCGGTAGATTTCCTTTTCGAGTTTGTCGATGGAGGCGTAAATCTGTTCCTTTTCCTCCACGCTCAGGCTGTCGTCGATATTGTTCCGGATGCGTTCCCGGAGCTCTTCCACTTGATCCCGGTCGGCCTGGACGCGGGTCCGGATGCGTTCCTTGAATTCCTGTGTCTTGGCGCGCAAGGCATCGTTGTCTAATTGCGAAATGCTTTCATACGCTTTCAGGCATTGCTCCAAAATCGGCCTCACTTCCTTGAGGTCGCGGTCTGACTTGTTTCCGAGCAGCTTCTTGAAAAATCCCATAATCCTTTGTTTTTAACCGGTAAAATTCCGGAATCCTTGACCTTTTCCCCTCCCTCGAAAATCCAGGGGGAGGCGGTCAAACGAAACGTTAAAGATAGTGAAAAAATACGAGACGGCTCTAAATTTGGTATATTTGCAGACCAATCGAATACCATGCCCGACAGAACCGACAATCCACGTCTCTTGGAAACCGCGCCCGTTCCGGGTCTGCTGTGGAAATTCGCTTTGCCGGCCATCATTTCCACACTCACCACCTCGCTCTACAGCCTTATCGACCGCATCTTCATCGGGCAGGGCGCCGGCCCCATGGCCATCTCCGGCCTAGCGCTGACCTTTCCCATCATGAACCTGCTCACCGCTTTCGGCACGCTGGTGGGCATCGGCGCCTCCACGCGCATATCCATCGTGCTGGGCATGGGCGACCGCGACTGGGCGGAAAGGATTCTGGGAAACTCGATAGTGCTCACGGTGATTATGTGGGGTTTGCTCACGTTGCTGTGCATCGGTTTCCTGCATCCGCTCCTGATGATGTTCGGCGGCAGCGAAAACACCATCCCTTACGCCGCCGACTACCTCTACATCGTGATTCCCGGCTATATCTTCAGCAATATCGCCTACAGTTTCTGCAACATCATACGCGCTTCGGGCAGCCCCACGCGTTCCATGGTCATCATGCTCATCGGCGTAGGGGTGAATCTGGTGCTCGACCCGCTGTTCATCTTCGGTTTCGGCATGGGCATCCGCGGGGCGGCCATCGCCACGGTGCTCTCCATGTTCGTGGCCACGGTGTTCACCCTGCAATTTTTCCTCAAGAAGAACGCCTATATCCGCTTTAAGCGCAGCACCCTCCGGCTCAAAAGCAACATCGTGCGCGACATCCTTTCCATCGGCATGTCGCCCTGCCTGATGCATATCGCCGCCAGCGCGGTGGCGGTTATCCTCAACCGGCGGCTGGTGTTTACCGGCGGAGACCTCGCGGTGGGGGCCTACGGCATCATCAACAGCTACGGCATCCTTTTCGTGATGTTCGTTATCGGGCTCTGTCAGGGCATGCAACCCATCGTGGGATTCAACTACGGAGCCCAGAAGATGGACCGCGCCAAACACGCCTTTTTTCTTTCCATCAAGGTGGGAACCATCATCACTACTTTCGGTTTCTTGTTGCTGGAACTCTTTCCCGAAGCCGCCGCGCGCGTGTTCACCACCGACAGGGAGCTGATACAGATTGCCCGGAATGGCTTCCGCTTTGTGTTTCTGCTCTTTCCCTTTGTGGGCTTCCAGATTGTGACCTCCAATTTCTTTCAGTCGTTGGGCAAGGTTCACCTGTCTATCTTCCTGAGCCTTAGCCGGCAGGTGCTGTTCCTGATTCCCGCCATGTATATCTGCTCTTATTTTTGGGGCTTGAACGGAGTGTGGGCGGCTACGGCGGTGGCCGATTTCTTTGCCTGCCTGATTGCCCTGTTCATCTTGCGCAACCAGCTCAAACAAATCAAGTGACACCCAGCTTCTTTGAACATATAACCGACTATGGCAGCCTTTCGGTGGTGGGCATGGCCAAGAACGTGGGAAAGACCGTCTGCCTGCGCGCCTTGCTGGGGCATGCTTTCCGCCAGGGGCAGGCCGGTGCGCTCGCCGTTACTTCGGTGGGCACCGACGGGGAAGCCATAGACCAGGTGTATAAGACCCAAAAGCCCGAACTCACCTTCTATCCGGGCATGCTGGTGCAGACGGCCGAGCAGTATTACCATCGCCGCCGCCTCAGCGCCGAGATACTGGACATAGGCCGGGAATCGACCGCCTGCGGACGTTTGGTCACCGCCCGGGTCAAGACCCCCGGCAAGATGATTATTTCGGGCCCCGCCCATACGCAGGGACTGCAGGAATATATCCGCACGGCGCACGGCCTGGGAGCGCGCACGGCCATCATCGACGGGGCTCTGTCGCGCCTGAGCCTGGCCTCGCCTTTCGTGTCGGAAGCCATGGTGCTCTGCACGGGGGCCGCCGTGAGCAAAAACATGGACGACTTGGTGCGCAAGACCTCTTTCCAGTACCGCCTGCTCGATTTGCCGCTGTTTTTGCAGACACCCTCGGGGCGTGTGGCGGCGGAGGGTCTGCTGTCGGTTTCTTCGGGCGTGCACGGCATCGGTGCGGACGGCGCGGCGGAGGATCTGCGGATTCCCTCCCTGCTGCAGATCGACAAACACATGGAAAAGATAGAGCCTTACTGCCGGGAAGGGGCTTTCCTCTATGTGGCGGGGCTTCTCAACGACACTTTCTTGAACCGCCTCTCCGCGCGGCGGCAGCGACCCGACTTGGTGGTGAGCGACTTTACCAAGCTTTTCTTTTCCGAAGCGGCCTACAAAACTTTTCTCCGTGCCGGCTCTCGGATCTTAGTGTTGCGGCAGCCCAAGGTGGTGGGCGTCTGCGTCAATCCCGTATCGCCCGACGGCTACCGGCTCGAAAGCGCCGCCCTGCGGGAGCGCATGCAGGAAGCGCTCGGCTGCGCGGTGTTCGACATTTTGGCGTAGTTATCAACGTTCTTGTTTTATCTCCCGATATTTCGTACCTTTGCCCTCTGTTTTTGACGCGGAACAGGCTCTCCCGAAGGGGTTTGGGATGCGTTAAGATGCAGATTTTCAGTTTGTATAACAGTAATAAGCGATAAAGATGAAACGTACTTTTCAACCCCACCGCCGCAAGCGTGTCAACAAACACGGATTTCGTGAAAGAATGTCCACCGCCAACGGTCGTCGTGTTTTGGCCGCCCGCAGGGCTAAGGGACGCGCTCGTTTAACTGTTTCCGATGAGAGATAGTAAAACGACCTTACGGCTCGTTTTTGTTAAGAATTCTGTTCATTCCGCTTAAGGAGGGGCAGAATTTTTTTTATTAGCCGAAAACGGAAACGCATGATTTCGTTCTTGCTTTTGTTAGTGATCGGGGTTCTTCTGTTGGCAGGAGGTATCCTGCGTGTGCTCTCAGGGATATTCTTTCCCTGGATAAGGTCTGACCGGTGGAACGATCGGGAAAGATGCCAAGAAAAGCCCCGGAAGCCCGAAGGCTCGGTAAGCATCGACTATGTGCCGCCCCGACAGGATATGAAAGACAGCCGCCCCGGAAACAATGCGCCCGATTCCGATTACGTGGATTACGAAGAAGTGAAACAATGAACATTTTTGGAAAAGCATCCGCTTATATAAAGAAAAGCATACCTACCGACCCCAAGCTGTTGCACCGGGAGGTAAAGAGTTATATCATGATTACGCTCTGCCTTTGCCTCTATGCCTTGGCGTTGGTGGCGTTCATCATCAATTCCGAAATCGTGAGCGGTGGAGTGAACGGTATCTCCACGCTTATTTTCTACGCTACCGGCAAAACGGTTCCGGTGGCGGCGAGTGCCTTTATCATCAATGCCGTGTTGTTGGTTATCGGATTCAAGATTCTCGGCAAGGGCTTCGGTGTCAAGACCATCTGGGCCATCGTGGGGCTTTCGCTGTTTATCACGATGTGGACCGGCATCATCCGTGAACCTATCCTGGCCGACGACAAGTTTCTTTCCGCCGTTTTGGGCGGCGCCCTCATCGGGGTTTCTGTCGGAACGGCGTTCAACTACGGCGGCAGCACGGGCGGCACGGACATTGTGGCCTTGATTGTTTCGAAATTCCGCAACGTAGGGCCTGGCCGCGTGATTCTCTGGTGCGATATATTCATTATTTCTTCTTCCTTTATCGTTTTTCATTACTTCAACGGACATTCGGTGGTGGATTCCATCCGCGTGGTGCTTTACGGCTTTGTAACGATGGGCGTTACCTCCTACACGATAGACCTTTTGGTGTTGGGCAGCCGCTCGAGCGTTCAGCTGCTGATCAACTCGTCGAAGTATGAGGCCATCGCCGACATGATTTCCCACGAAAAGAACCGGGGCGTGACGCTTCTGAATGCCGAAGGCTATTACAGCAAGAAAGAAACGCGCGTTCTGTTGGTGTTGGTGCGCAAATATGAACTGCAACCGCTCATGAAACGCATCAAGGACATCGACTCCAACGCGTTTATGAGTGTTACCAACGCTTTGGGCGTGTTCGGAAATGGTTTTGAAGATATCAAATAAGCGGTGATGCGAAGTTTACGATTTCTTATAACAGCAGGATTGGTGTTGGTTTTCGGCGCTTGGGCCCAAGCCCAGGTGCGAGAGGGCGAAGGCGTGGAGGCGCCCGGAACCCCGGAACAAACCTCCGTGGAGCAAGCCGACTCCAAGAAACAGCCCATTTCCGTGCACTTCAACGTGCGGGTGGATTGGGAGAACCACCTCACGGACATGGGGGATTCGGTGGCCAACAAATCGGCCTTTTCGGGCAAGTACATCAACTTTATGCTCAACGGAAACATCTCCGACAACTTCTCTTATCACTTCCGCTACCGATTTAACCGCGTTACTTCTTTCAGTGATTTTTTCGATGCCGTCGATTGGGCGTACTTAGACTACGACATCACGCCGAACTGGCGTGTATCGGCCGGTAAACAAATGGTTTACATAGGCGGTTTTGAATACGACTACGCCCCCATAGACGTGTATTTCTGGTCGGGTGCCAACGAAAACATCACCTGCTACGAAATGGGCGTGTCGGGGCAATACACCACCAACGACGGGCGCAACACCTTTGTGGCGCAGATCACCAACTCGCCTTTTTCGAGCCGTAGCATCCGCTTCGAGAACATGTACGCCTACAACTTGGCGTGGTACGGCAACTACGGATTCTACCGTTCCATTTGGTCGGTGAATATGATGAACTATGCCAAAGGCAAGTTCGTGAATTATATCGCGCTCGGCAACCGCTTCAACATCGCTCCTTTCCTGGCGGTGGAACTCGACTACGTGAACCGTTACTATCTGGGGCAGGGCGGCTTTTTCGGTGATTTCTCGCTGATAGGCAACTTGATATTCAACATCAAGGATCGCGCGAATATCTTTGTGAAAGGGGGCTTTGACTACAACGACTCCGGAAACGACGATATTCTGGTGGGGCCGGCGGCGCTTGCGGCAGGCTTCGGCATCGGGCGGGAATCGGGCTATATCGGTGCGGGCGCGGAGTTTTTTCCGCTCAAAAGAAGTAAGGATATTCGCCTGCACGCCTATTGGACCACCAACAACCGCACCGACAACTTCAAGAGCCATACCGTGGCCGTGGGCTTCACGTGGCTCCTGCGCGCGTTTGAGCGTAAATAATCTTGAAAATAATCGCGAAACGTTTCGCTATGAAAAAGTTTAAAGACCTTAAATTCACCACAAAACGCACCATTGAGGCAATGGTGTTCCTGCTTGTGTTCTTTGTGGCCTTCGGCGTTCTGGCACGCCGTATGGGTACGCCCAACATGCTCAATTCCATGATGAAGACGGCGCACGACCTCTTGCTCAACACCTGCTTCTACCTGATGGGCATCACCGTGCTTACCGGAGCCTTGGGACGTCTGCTCACCGAATTCGGCGTGGTGCGCCTGCTCGAAAACATTCTCCGTCCGCTTATGAAACCGCTCTTCAACCTCCCCGGCGTGGCGGCTTTGGGCGCGGTGCTCACGTTCCTGAGCGACAATCCCGCCATCATCTCCTTGGCGCACGACAAGAATTTCAGCAGTTATTTCAAAAAATATCAATTGATTTCGCTCACCAATTTCGGCACGGCTTTCGGCATGGGCTTGGTGGTGATCGCCTTTATGGTGGGCAAGGGCTACGGCACGGGCGCCGCCATCGGGCTTTTGGGCGCCGTGGTGGGCAGTATCATTTCCACCCGTCTCATGCAGCGTGCCATTATCAAGGCCTATCCGCAATATAAGGATGAGGAAGCCTCGGGCGGCGACAAGGAAAAAATTTCGTTCAAGTCGGAAGGCGGTGTGTTTATCCGCGGTCTGAACGCGATTCTGGACGGCGGCAAGGACGGTGTTCAGTTGGGTTTGGCCATCATTCCGGGAGTTATCGTGATTTCGACGGTGGTGATGATGATTACTTTCGGCGCGGGCGCGGGCGGAAGCTACACGGGCGCGGCCTACGAAGGCGTGCCTCTTTTGCCGTGGCTGGCGGAAAAGGTGAACTTTCTGTTCGAATGGCTTTTCGGCTTCCAACATCCCGAACTCATTGCCTTCCCTATTACCGCTTTGGGCGCGGTGGGCGCGGCGCTGGGCCTGGTTCCCACCTTTATTTCAGAAGGATTGGTTGATAACAACGTAATTGCCGTATTCACCGCCATGGGGATGTGCTGGAGCGGCTATCTCTCCACACATTCGGCCATGCTCGATTCGCTCGGCTACCGCAACCTCGTTCCGAAAGCCATCG
>CAMWTX010000011.1 GCA_947177315.1 uncultured Bacteroidales bacterium
TTTGGCTTCTTTGGCAGCCTTGTGTGCCCAAACGCCCGTGTCGAGGTAAGCGGCTTTCTTGTTGAGCAGGTTGTAAGGAACGTAGCAGAACTGGGTGCTGGCACCGCCGCCGAGGAAAAGCACGTGGTAACCTTCGGGAATGTTGTAGAGTTCTTTCCAGAGGGCTACGGTTTCGTTCATGATCGATTCCCATTCCTTGGTACGGTGGGAAATTTCGATAACGGACATTCCGGTTCCCTTGAAATCTTTCAAGGCTTCGATACCGGCTTCAAGCGCGGGCTGGGGCAATTTGCACGGACCCGCATTGAAAATGTGCACTTTTTTCATATCAAATAAGTGTTTTAAAGTTTACTGGTTTTCTCTCCTTGCGGAAAGCCGGGGCACTCCACCCCTAAACTTGGCAAAGTTAGCCCCAATTTTCTAATTGGCAAAATTATAAAGCCAGAGAATAACGGTTATATGTATTCCTTATCTTCGAAAGGCTTTCATATTACTCGGGATTCATCCTAAAAGCATTCTCTCTGAATAGGAAAGAGGAAAATAAATCCATATATTTGCCAGCATATTAAAGAGAAAAAAACAAGAATGTATCTCATGGGATATATCCTAACTGACTATGAGCAAAGATAAACCGATTGATATAACATTTCTGACCGATGTAATGCAAATCATCGATACCGCGCGTCATAATGCCGTTCGAAGTGTCGATTTTTGTCGCGTACAGATGTATTGGCATATCGGCCGACGGATATTTGAAGAGGAACAGCAGGGTAAAGAACGAGCCGACTATGGAGCATATCTTATAAAGGGTCTTGCCAAGTCGCTGGAGCCAGAATACGGGAGTGGATTTACGGTGCGGCAATTAGAACGTAGCCGACAGTTTTACAGGCTATACCCAATTGCGTCCGCACTGCGGACGCAATTGAATTGGTTTCAATATAAGTTACTTATATCCATTCCCAACACAGACAAACGTGAATACTATGAGTTGGAATCCGTCAACAACGGATGGACGGCACGCGAAACCGAACGTCAGATAAATTCACAACTCTACGAACGTCTGTTGTTGAGCAACGACAAGGAGGCTGTTTTGGCTGTGGCTCGCAAAGAGCGCATTCCACAAACGCCACAGGAAATCATCAAGGATCCTATGGTATTGGAATTTTTGGGTTTGGAACGAAAAGCATCCTATTTACGAAAAGGACCTAGAAAGTGCCATCATTTCCCATCTCGCTGACTTTTTGCTCGAAATGGGCAATGGCTTTTCTTTTGTGGCACGGCAAAAGAGAATTTTGCTTGAAGATGATGAATTCTTTGCCGATCTTGTCTTTTTCAATCGATTATTACGTTGTTTCGTTGTTATAGAATTGAAAACAGGAAAGTTGACACACCAAGATATAGGTCAATTGCAGATGTATGTAAACTATTACGACCGATACGAAAAACTTCCCGATGAAAATCCAACGATAGGTATTTTATTAGGCACAGATAAGAATGATACGGCAGTAAAAATAACTTTACCGAAAGACAATAAAACAATACTTACGAGTGAATACAAACTGTATTTACCGACTCAGAATCAATTAATAGACGAAGTAAACAGCGTAAGACAAGCCATCGAAAAGAACAAAAATACCCCATGAAAATAATCGGCATCAACGGAAGTTCGCGTAAAGACGGTAATATGGCCGTTTTACTCCGCACGATGACCCCATACGTAAAATTCCGGAATTGCAAAAAATGGGTTATTTTTGCAATCGGACAGGTTTTTGCCTGTTGAAATCTGATAGAAAATCTGCAAGATGAAACTTAACAAAGGACTTGTAGGCACGTTGTGGACGGTTTTGGTCCTGTTGTCGTTCTGTGGCGGCTTATCGGCACAGGGAGCCTACCGCATGTCGGAGTTCAGTTCGGAAGAGGACTTCAAGCATGAAGTAAGCCTTTCGGCAGGGCCGGCCATTCCCTTGGGCAACACCCGTACGTTTCTGCCCGCCAATGCCGGATTTGCCGATGCCATTCCGCAAGGCGCCCGTTTGGGCGGCGGCGTGAACGCGGCATACCGTTGCTATCCCTTGCACCAGCTTTATCTGGGCGTTACGCTGTTCGGGCAATGGTACGGCTACGACTACAAGCAAGTGAACCTGTCGTCCGCCGACCGCATCGAACATTCGGGCTGGGATGTTTACGGAGGCGCGGTCGAAATCGGAACACGCCTGCCCTTAGGCGTTTACGGGCTTTACTTCACGGCCCGAGTTCAAGCGGGCTTTGCGCTGATGTGTTCACCCGAATTGAACGCCATCTATTCCACCCAAACGGTAGGCGACATCGTACGCCCCATCCTGCAACGTTCCTTTACGGGCAACCTCTATCTGGGAGGCGGCATCGGGGTGCAATACCGTTTCCGCCGGCATCTGCTCGGCCATATCGGATTGGACTACACCTTTATGCCCACCGGCGGCTGGGGTTCGGACGAACCGATACGCTATACCGGCAACACCACCGACATAAATCTCAAGATTTCCTCATTCGTTATCAGTGCCGGCGTTTCGTACGCATTCTAAAGGAGTTCGGTCTTTATGAAAAATTTGAGAAACATACTCCTGGTGCTTCTGCTGGCAACGGTTCTTTTGCCTAAGGCATCCGCCGGGGTAGGCAGCCTGAAACGCGCTGAATTTGAGTTTCACATAGGCCCGGCTTTCCCGTTGGGGAGTTTCGGCAACAAAGCCTTTTCCGGATTCAGCGGCGAAAAGCCCTCCTACCGCCTGGATTACCACGGAGCCAAAATCGGACTGAACTACGGATTGGCCTTTCAATACTACGCCACGCCCCATTTCGGTGTACTGGTGATGTTCAACGGGCATTCCAATAAGATATCCGCCAATAATTTTTCCACCTACAACCCTACCTGGAACTGGAAAACGAACAGCCAGGGCAAATGGTCCGAATTCATGGCGATGTCCGGGCTCACTTTCCGCGTGAGTCTGTTGCCGAAAATGACCTTGGCATTCAGAGCTTATTTGGGTTACGCCCACTTGGTTGCCCCCTACTACGGCTCGGAAGTCAAAATACAGAACACAAACTATTTATACCAACTCAAATCGGCCTCGGACGCCAATTTCGGCTATGGCGCGGGAGCGGCGCTCAAATTCCTCGTGGCACGCGGATTCCACCTTGATATACGTTGCGATTACATGGGAGCCGTGCCGTTTTATTTCAGGCGTGTCAAGAGCACTTTGATTACGGAAATACCCAACGCCAATATTCCCGACCAAGTGTTCAGGAACACTTTCCACGAGAATTTCAGCATGATTAATTTGAGTTTCGGATTCACGGTAGCTTTCTAATGGCACGGACTACAAGCAAAAAGGCACTGTATGCCGAGGTTCTGGCATGGTTTGCGGAAAATATGCCCTCCGCGCAGAGCGAACTGAATTTTGAAAATCCCTACCAGCTGTTGGTAGCCGTGATTCTTTCGGCGCAATGCACCGACAAGCGTGTCAATATGGTTACTCCCGCACTGTTCGCGCGTTTCCCCGACGCGCGGAGCATGAGCCGGAGCGATGAGGCGGAAATCTATTCCTACATCAAATCGGTATCCTACCCCAACAACAAGGCCGCGCACCTGCTGGGCATGGCCAAGATGCTGGAATCCGACTACAACGGCAAAGTGCCCGAAAAGATGGAAGACCTGATGCGTTTGCCGGGCGTGGGGCGCAAAACGGCCAACGTAATGACCGCGGTGGCTTTCGAAAAGCCCGCCATGGCGGTGGATACCCATGTTTTCAGGGTTTCGGCGCGCATCGGCCTGACCCGCAATGCCAAGACCCCGCTCGAAACCGAACGCCAGCTGGTGGCCAACATTCCACAAGACATGCTCGGAACGGCGCACCATTGGCTGCTTCTGCACGGGCGGTACGTTTGCCTGGCACGCAAACCCAAATGCGAGCAATGCGGTCTGCGCCCGTATTGCGCCTACTACAAGGCTTTGCCCAAAGAATCCAAATCATAAGACGGCATCGGATGAAATACTACATCATATCGGGAGAAGCCTCCGGCGACCTGCACGGCGCCAACCTTATCAAGAGCCTGCGCAAACAAGACCCGCAGGCGCAGTTCCGTTGCTGGGGCGGCGATCTGATGCAGGCCGAAGGTGCGGTATTGGTAAAGCATTACCGCGATTTGGCCTTTATGGGATTTGCCGAGGTGGCGGCCCATCTGGGGCAGATTCTGCGCAACTTGAGCCTTTGCAAGAAAGACATGAAGGAATATGCGCCCGATGTGGTCATCCTGATCGATTATCCGGGCTTCAATATGCGCATGATGCGCTTTGCGTACAAGCAGGGTTACAAGGTGGTCTATTATATCGCGCCCCAAGTGTGGGCCTGGCGCACCAAACGCATCAAGAAACTCAAGAAATACACGCATCAGGTATATACCTTGTTGCCTTTCGAGCGGAAATTCTACCAGAAATATCAGGCCACGGCACTTTTTGAGGGCAATCCGCTGGCGGATGCCATTTCCGCCTACAAGCCCGACGAGGCTTTTATCGAAAGCTTCAAGCAAAAGGACACCCGCCCCGTGGCGGTGATTCTGCCCGGAAGCCGCAAGCAGGAGATAAACCGTATCTTTCCGCTTATGCTGCAGGTGGCCTCGCAGATGCCGCAATACCGCTTTGTGGTGGCAGGCACCAAGAACCTGCCGATAGAGATTTACCGGCACCATCTGCAGGATTATCCGCAAATGGAACTGGTATTCGGGCATACCTACGATTTGTTCTCGATAGCCCGCGCCGGCATGATCAAGTCGGGCACTTCCACGCTGGAAGCCGCCCTGTTCTCGGTTCCGCAGGTGGTCTGCTACCGCACCTCAGGCATCACCTACCGTTTGGGGCGTCTGCTGGTGAATCCGCAGGTGCGTTTCATCTCGCTGGTGAACCTCATTATGGACCGCTTGGTGGTATGCGAATTATTGCAAGGCGACTTTACCGCCCCGAGGCTCGCCCAAGAATTTGATAAAATTGTAAACGATACCCCCGAAAGAAAAAAAATGCTGCAAGATTACACTGAATTGCAACAGATTATGAGAAACGGCGTCACTTCTGAAAAGGTGGCGGTTTCGATAAAATCGATGTTTCGGGATTTATAGTATAACAGGAATATGAAAAAATTGATTTACCAATCGACGTTTTCTCGCCACGGCATAATCCAAGCAAGGTTTTGTCCGCTCCGTGCCTGGTTCCAAAACCGTATCGGTTTCGGGATGGGGCTCATGTTGCTTTTCCTTTTGCCGGCAACGGTTCGGGGAACGGACCTTTCGGTGCGGGTCTTGTCGGACAAGGCCTACCCGAAAGCCTATTTTACGGCGGAACTCGGCCAATACCGCGTTTATGACGGCGACCATAAACCCATCATGGAACTCGCTTCGGGCCAAACCTTGCGGATTTCGATCAAGGACGGACAGATAGAACTCCACCAAGGCGAGGAACTGGTAGGCATCTTCTACAACCTCATCTTTGAAGGCAAGGGACTGAAAGCCATCTTTAGCCTGCAGGACAGCAGGAACAGTTCACAGAAATGCTTTTACGACGACCATCTGGACGTAAGCGTGGATAAGACGAAGCTGTTCTTCATCAACCATGTGGATTTGGAAAACTACGTGGCGGGGGTCGTGCAGTCGGAAGTGCGCGGCATCAGCGACCAAACCGATTTCTACAAGGTTCAGGCCATTATCTCGCGCACCTACGCCATGGGCAACCTGCGCCGCCACAACGAAGAAGGCTTTGACCTCTGCGACGATGTGCACTGCCAGGTTTACAAATGCCGCAACAACACCCCGATTATCCTCACCGCCACCGTACAAAGCGCCGGAGAGGTAATTGTAGATGGCAAAGACAACCTGATTACCGCCTCTTTCTACTCCAATTCGGGCGGACAGACCGCCAATTCGGAAGATGTATGGAACGCTCCGGTAAGTTACCTGCGCTCGGTTCCCGACACGTTCTCGCTGGGCATGAAGAATGCCGTTTGGGAAAAAGTGATGCCCAAGTCCGAATGGCTTTCGTTCCTCAACCGGAAATACCAATACGACATTCACAATGCGGCGATGAAAGACAGCGCCCTGCATTTTCAACAACCCGAAAGGAAGGTGAACTTTGCAGGCGGCATCCCGCTTAAGAATATCCGTCGCGACATGCAGTTGCGGTCAACCTTTTTCTCTGTCGATACCAAAGGAAACGATGTGATCCTTTCGGGTCGGGGCTATGGCCATGGCGTAGGGCTCAGCCAAGAAGGAGTGGTAAGGATGATCGATCTGGGGTACTCGGTTCGGGAAGCCATCGAGTACTACTACACCGGGGTCACCATCAAATCCCTGGAAGAACTGCCCGCCGGAAAACTGGGCGATTGAGGTCTTTCTCCCCTCTTTATTGTTTTTTATTCAGCTACGTGGCAGGTCTGCTTTTGCATAAGGCAGGCCTGTTTTTCTTGATTCCGGTGATTCCGCTCTGGTTCGCCGGACAAAAGAAACTGAGAAGCCTGGCCTTATGTTGCCTGGCGGTAGGCCTGGGCGCGACCCAAGCCGAAATCTCCGATCCGCTCAGGAATCCCAAGCACTATATCCATGCCGGAACGGGGCGTTATACCCTTTTGGAACTTTGCGGTGAGCCGGAAGAAAGGGCGCGCACTTTCCGTGTCAAGGCCAAGGTGCTGGCATGTGGCAACGACAGCGTGCTGCAGGAACGCCGCGGTTACGTGCAATGTTATTTCGCCAAAGATTCCGCCTTGCCCCTACCGCACTACGGCGACCGCATCCTCACCCAGGCCGGCTGGCGCGCCATCGAGGGCTTTACGGGAAAAGACGGCAAGTATTTCGACTACGGGCGGTTCATGGCCGGCAAAGGCATCCACGCCCAGATGTTCCTCACTTCCCAAAACTTTAAAATCCGGCACGACCACAAACTCTCCCTATGGAAAAGATTCAGACGGGGAACCGACGGACTGCGCGCCCGGTTGCGCCTGTTTTGGGAAAGCTGCGGCATGCAAGGCAGCGAACTGGCGGTGGCCAAGGCCCTGATTCTGGGCGAACGGGGAAGCGACCCGATTGAGGAAGCCTACCGCAAGAGCGGCATTATCCACGTGCTTGCCGTATCGGGCATGCACCTGAGCATCTTTTCCTGCATGGCGGCGGCCACCCTCGCTTTTCTCGGCAGAAAACGGTGGCAGAAATGGCTGCGTTTCGTTCTGGTGCTGCTGCCGGTATGGGGCTATGCCGTGCTTACGGGCCTTTCGCCCTCGGTATGCCGGGCGGCCTATATGTTTACAGTGGTGGGGCTGGGCGACTGTATGGGAAGAAAAACAAACACTTCCCGTTCCCTGGCCATTTCCGCCCTGGGACTGTTATTGATAAACCCCGCCCTGCTGTACGACACCGGCTTTCTGCTGTCGTATTCGGCGGTGGCCGGGCTCACGCTGCTGAACCCCTTGCTGGGCGGACTATGGCATCCCAAGAACCGCATCGTCCGTTTCTTCAAAGACCTCGGCACCGCCTCCATCGCCGCCCAGCTGGCCACGCTGCCCGTTATCCTCTGCACATTCGGCAACTTTCCCACCTATTTCCTTATCGGGAACTGCCTGGTGGCTCCCTGGGTGAACCTTGCCCTGCCCTTGGGCATCGCCCTATCGGTGCTGTCGTTGTTATGGAGCTCCGCGGCCCGTTTGGCCGCCATGCCGCTGGAGTGGCTGCTGCGCCTGATGAATTTCGGGGCGGAGACCATCGAACGCCTGCCCTCCGCCCTGGCCGACCTTTCCATCTCGCTGGCCGCCGCCCTGTTGCTCTACGGCGTGGTGGCCGCCGGCTACCTGGCCGCCGTAAGGCGTTCGGCCATTCTTGTCCGCCGCTCGCTGCTCCTGTTGCTGTTGTTCCTGTGGGTCGGCTGAAACCCGTTTTTCCATTGCAGTTATCAACATCTCCCACTACTTATCAACAGCCTTGTGTCAACAGACTATTTTTCCCTTAAATTTGTGCCGTAGCCATTTCTGTGGCTATTAAACAAATCGACTATCAAAAGTTAAACACGGCAAACCATGAAACATCTGGTCATGCTCCTTTCGTTTTTCTGCCTCGTGTCGTTCTCGATGGCGCAACGGCAGATAAGCGGAACGGTATTGGAAAAAAGTACGAAGAATCCCATTCCGAACGCACAGGTTTCGGTAGGGAGCGAAAAGGTATCGGTGCAGCAGGACGGCACCTTCCTGATCGGCAACGTACCCGAAAACGGCAAGGTTACGCTTACCGTATCAGCCCCCGGCTACAAATCCGAAATCATCAACGTAAGGAACTTCAACGGAGAAGTCTATTACTTAAAGGAAGCCCAGGGCGTTACAGCCGATGACCTATCCGCTTCGGAACTCGACGGCGACGAAGACATGGGTTACGGCGGCCAGGCGGTGGCCGGGCTTCAGACCCAGTCGGAAGACATCTTTGACCGGGCGGCCGGATACAACCTCGGTTTTGCCTATTTCCGCGCCCGTGGCTACGACAACGAAAACAACACCGTCTATATCAACGGAGCGCTGATGAACGACCCCGAAAACGGACGCGCCACCTGGGCCGAATGGGGCGGCATCAACGACGCCACCCGCAACAAGGAAGTGGTGAGCGGCCTCAAGCCCAACGGTTTCGGCTTCGGCAACCTGGGCGGAGAACAGAACATCAACATGCGCGCCTCCGCCATGCCGCGCCAGCACAAGTTTTCCTACGCGATTTCCAACCGCACCTATACCCACCGCCTCATGTACTCCTACGGTTCGGGGCTTACCAAAAACGGCTGGGCCTTTGCCCTCAACCTCTCGCGCCGCTGGGGAAACGGTTTGGTGGATAACGCCTCCAGCAAAGTCCGCGTACCGCGCTTTAACGAAAACTACGACAAAAAGGGCGTGCCCGACGGACTTTTCTACGACGGTTGGGGCTACTACGCTTCGGTGGAAAAACGCTTCGGCTCCACCGGACACGCGCTCAGTTTCGTAGCTTTCGGTTCACCCACCAAACGCGCCATGCAGGGCGGTTCCTACCAGGAAGTGTACGACTTGGTGGGAAGCAACTACTATAACGGAAACTGGGGCTACCAAGACGGCAAGATCCGCTCGTCGAGAATCCGCAACACCTTTCTGCCCACCTTCCAATTGGTATGGGATTACGACAACCCGAACACCGACACCAAGGTGAACACGGTGGCGAGCTACCAATTCGGCCGTTACGGAACCACCTCGCTGAACTGGTACGACGCGCCCGACCCGCGCCCCGACTACTACCGTTACCTGCCCTCCTACTACGAAGACCCCGACGTGGCCGCGATGGTGGCCGATTTGTGGCGCAACGACCCGAGCGTGAGCCAGGTGGACTGGGACAACCTCTATCAGGTGAACTACACGCAGAACGCCCTCGGCAGGCAATCCAAATACATCATGGAAGAACGCCGCAACGACGTGAACGACTTCAATATCAGTTCCGTGCTGAACCAAACCCTGACCGACCACATCAAATTGAACGCCGGCCTGCGTTTGCGCAACAGCATCACCAAGAATTTCAAGGTGATGGACGACCTCTTGGGCGGCACACACTGGATGGATATAGACCAGTTTGCCGAACGCGACTTTTCTTCCGATGCCGATGAAATACAGAACGACCTCGACAATCCCAACCGCATCATCAAGAAAGGCGACAAATTCGGCTACAACTACGATATGCACGTTCTCTATGAGGAACTGTTCGCCATGGGGCTGTTCGACTACGCCCACTGGGATTTCTACGCCGGGGCCGAATTCTCCTCCACCCAGTTCTGGCGTTACGGACACATGCGCAACGGCCGCGCTCCCGAAAACTCCAAAGGACTCGGCAAGATTCACAGTTTCTACAACTACGCCCTCAAAGCCGGCGCCACCTGGAAGATAAACGGACGCAACTACATTTTTGCCAACCTGTTGTGGAAAACGCGCGCGCCTTATGCCCGCAACGCCTATATCTCGCCCCGCATCAAAGACGACGTGGCGAATCTGGTAAACGAAAAAATCTTCTCGGTAGATTTGAACTATGTGCTCAAAACCCCCGTGGTGCAAGGCCGTCTGACCCTCTACCACACCATGTTCTTCGACGGCATGGAAGCCTTCTCCTTTTACCACGACGACTACCGCACCTTTGTAAACTATACGCTCAACGACGTGGATAAGATCCACCAAGGCATCGAACTGGGCTTGGACGTAAAGATTATCCCACAGTTGAACGCCACCTTGATTGCCTCTATCGGCAACTACCGCTACAGCAGCAATCCCACCGCCATCATCTCTCCCGAAAACGGCTCTTTCGAAGACCAGAGTAACACCGTCTATTACAAGAACTGTTACATTACGGGAACGCCGCAATGGGCCGGGTCTTTCGGACTGAACTACCAGGCCCCCTTTAACATCTATCTGAACGCCAACGTGAACTATGCCGGCCACAGCTATCTGAGCATGAACCCCGAACGCCGCACCACGGCCGCCATCGTGGGCGTTCCCGAAGAAGACACCAAGCTGTTGGCGGCCATTCTCGACCAGGAGAAAGTAAAGGGCGGCTTTACCTTAGACCTCTCCATCGGCAAGGTGTTCCGCATGAAAGGCTGGCAGATCAACCTGAACGCCTCGGTGCAGAACGTAACCAACAACCGCAAGATTCAGAGCGGCGGTTACGAGCAACGCCGTTTCGACTATGGCGAACATAACGTGGACAAATATCCTCCCCGTTATTTCTACGCTTACGGAACCACTTTCTTCATCAATGTAGGTGTTCGTTTCTAATCCTTTAAATTTTGAGCAAGATGAAAACATTTCGCAATATATTCCTGATTCTGCCGGTGCTGGCCTTGGCAGGCCTTGTTTCCTGCGTGGGTGAACCCGAAAAACCCGCCGCCCCCGACACCGATTTGAAAGCCAACATCACGATTGCCGACCTCATCGACCGATTCGGAAAAATCAGTTATACCGACCTGGATTCGGCCTGGTTTATCGAAGGCGTGGTGGTGGGCAACGACATTGCCGGCAATATCTACAAGAAGATTTACCTGCAGGACAAAACCGCCGGCATCGACATCGAGATAGAAATGACCAACAACCACCACAAATATCCCATCGGACAACGCCTGGTCATCTCGTTGAAAGGGCTGGCGATGGGGCTTTACGGCGGACAACCGCAAATCGCAGGCCAAGGCAACGATGTGGTGCAACGCCTCTACGAACCCGAATGCGATGAACATTTCTTTCGCAAAGGCTACGCCTCGGCTGCCAATATGCCGCAACCGATTCCCCTGACCATCAACGATATCAATTTCCGCCCCAACCGCTATGTAGGCATGCTTGTGCGGATTGATTCGGTACATTTCGAAGATGTAGGGCTTACTTTCGCCACCGCCGGCGATGCGGGCAACGGTTCCAACCGCAATATTCTGGATAAGAACAACAACAGTCTTGTTTGCCGCAACAGTACCTACGCACTGTTTGCCAACGACACCATTCCCGACGGCTACGGCAGTGTGGTAGGCATTTTGGGAATTTATAACGGAACGCCCCAATTCTATTTCCGCGACAAAAACGACATCATCGGTTTCGATGAATCCGTTCAAGAAAACATCAACCGATAAATCAGGAGGAAAATCATGAAGACAAACCATATCATAAAATCGAGCCTTTTGGCATTGGGAACAGGATTGATGCTTTCTTCCTGTGTCAAGTTCCAACACGAAGATGTACCCGAAGCCAACTTTGATTTCGAACCGACCAACGCCAAAGTCATGAGCCTCGATGAGCTCTACGGCTATTATCCGGGCGATTTCGATTCGGTAGGCCAGTTCTTGGAAATAGAAAACGGCGACACCCTCTGGCGCGACATCTACCTCAACGTGGTGGTGATCGGAAACGATGTGTCGGGCAATATCTACAAAAGCATGTACGTGCGCGACAAAAACTGCGATCGTGCCTTGAACCTCAGCGTGGATAAAACGGGGCTGTACAACTTCTACCCCGTGGGACAGGAACTGTATATCAACTGCTCCGGGCTCTATATCGGCAAATACCAAAACCTGCCGCAATTAGGATTCCGCTATGCCGACGACAACGGTTCCGTTTCGCTGGGCCGTATTCCCGATGCCGTGTTTACGCGCCACGTATTCAAGAAAGGATTTCCTACGCTTGATGATACAGAAGCACTTAAACCTATCATAATCGATTCTACTAATATCGGTCTGTTAGAAAATCTTGCGCTCTACAACCAATTGGTTCTATTGCGCAACGTACAGTTTTCGGGCGATGAAGTAGGTCAGGAATTCGCACCCGCTCCTCCTGCCGGCACCAACCCCACTTCCACCAACCGCTATTTCAGCATCGATGGTAAAGGTTCTTTCGTGTTGCGTACCAGCAGCGCCTGCCGCTTCTTCCGCCGTCCCGTGCACGCCGGCATCGGCGATATGGTCTGCATCTATGCCATCTATGGCGACACCAAGCAATTCTACCTGCGCTCCTACTCCGATTTGGACACCGCCCAATTCAACGCCACCGGCGAAATCAACTATCCCATTTTCTCGGCTTCGTTCAGCTCCGATCTCTCCCGCTTCAAGGTAATCAGCATCAAGGGGAACGCCCGTTGGACCTGGGGCAAATACGGCGACGGTTGCGCGATGGTGCAGGGCAGTGGCACCAACAAAGAAGTCAACGAAGACTGGCTGATTTCAGACCCAATTGACATTCCCGAACGCTTTACCGATGTACAGTTCAGTTTTGAACAGGCACTCAGCTACAAGTATAATTCGGATTACAACTGGTACTCCGTACGCATTTCGACCAACTACGACCCTGCCATCCACGCCGATCCGCGCGAAGCCGACTGGACCACGCTGGAAATTCCCAATCCGCACCCGGGCAATAACTTCACGTTCGAAAACAGCGGAAACATCGACCTGATTTCCTACAAGGGAAAGACTTTCCGCATCGCCTTTGTCTATAAGAGCGATACCGAAACCATGGCGACCTGGGAAGTAAACAAAGTGAAGGTTGTTGGAAACAAGTAGTTCCGACATACACGAGATACTGCGCCGGCACTGGGGTTATGAGCAGTTCAGACCCCTGCAGCAGGACATTATCGAATACGTATTGCAGGGGAAGGATGCCTTGGCCTTGCTTCCCACCGGCGGCGGAAAGTCGATATGTTTTCAAGTGCCGGCATTAGCCATGAGGGGCGTATGCATTGTCATATCGCCCCTTATCGCTTTGATGAAGGACCAAATCGAGAACCTCAAGAAAAGGGGCATCCCTGCCGAGGCGGTCTATACCGGACTTTCGCAACAGGAAACCGAACTTATCTTCAATGCCGCGGTTCACAACCGCATCAAATTCCTTTACGTATCGCCCGAACGTTGCCAAAACCAAATGTTTCTGGCGCATCTGCAACGTATGCAGGTGTGTCTGCTGGCGGTAGATGAGGCGCACTGCGTATCGCAATGGGGCTATGATTTCAGGCCGCCTTACCTGCAGATTGCCGACTTGCGGGCTTACCTTCCCGGCGTGCCGCTGCTGGCCCTGACCGCCACCGCCACCCCCGACGTGGTGGCCGACATACAGGAAAAACTGCGGATACAGCCGCGCAAGGTTTTTCAGAAAAGTTTTGTGCGCGACAACCTTACCTACTACGTCATCTACGACGAAGACAAGATAGGCCGTCTGGAGCGCATTATCCGCAAGGTGGGCGGAAGCGGCATCGTTTATGTGCGCAACCGCCGCAAGACCATGGATATAGCCGCCATGCTCCGGCAAAGGGGCATTACCGCCGATTTCTACCACGGCGGCATGGACAACGCCCGGCGGTCGCAATGCCAGCAGGACTGGATCGAGAACAAAACGCGCGTTATCGTGGCCACCAACGCTTTCGGCATGGGCATCGACAAACCGGACGTGCGTTTTGTGGTGCATTTGGATCTGCCCGACACGATAGAGGCGTATTTTCAAGAGGCCGGACGTGCCGGAAGAGACGGCAAACGCGCTTTCGCCCTGCTCATACACCACGCTTCCGATAAAACGGACGCCCTGCAGAACCTAAGCAAGACCTATCCCGGAATGCCGTTCATACGCCGCGTTTACGAAGCCTTGGGCAATTACCTCTGCGTGGCGCCGGGTTCGGGTCAAGGGCAGACTTTCGCCTTTGAGACCGCCGCTTTTGCCCATGCCTACAACCTGCCTTTGGCGGAGACCTTTTCGGCTCTTTCCTTTTTGGAAAAAGAAGGCTTCTTCCGGATTTCGGATCAGGCGCGCGAATCGGGCAAGGTGCATATCACCACCGATTACAAGACCCTTTACCGCCATTCGGTGGATTACCCTGCCCTGGAACCGGTTATCCAGCTCCTGTTGCGTTCCTACGGAGGCCGGCTGTTTTCGGACTATGTGCCCGTGGATGAAAAGGGAATGGCCTCCCGCCTGGGCGTTCCCTGCGAAAAGGTATGCCATACGCTATCCGAACTGAACCGTATGGAGTTGCTTTCCTATGAACCCGCACCGCAAGGGGGCACGATTGTTTTCCTGACCGGACGCCGTGAGAAAGGGCCGACCTTCCTGCAACCTGCCGTCTATGCCGAACGCAAGGAAAACGCCACCCGCAAATTAGACGCCATGCTGGGCTATGCCGAAGAAACGACCCTGTGCCGCAACCGTTACCTGCTGCAATACTTCGGGGAACACAACGGCAAAAACTGCGGCACCTGCGATGTCTGCCTGGCCCAAAAATCCCGCCCGGTGCCGGAAAAACGCCTGCAACAGCTTTTCGAAGCCATAAAACCCGCCCTGCAAGCCAAAGAATTTGCGTTTTCTTTGCTGGAGGAACAGCTTCCCCAAGAAAGCGAAGCCACTTTGAAAGAACTCTGGCGTTACCTGATGGCCGAAGAATACATCGAACAGGCCGGAACGCTTACTTTCCGGCTGCGGGGCTGAGGGCCTTTACGCGCCTTTTTTGTACTTTCGCAAAGCAAAACACCTGCCCATGTTCGTAAAACTGTCTAAAAACAACCTGCCGTTCCAGTTTGCGCTGCTGATATTGTTCTCGCTGATCCTGTGGGGCAAGGCGTTTGTATCGGGAGGATTCTTCCAAGGCGCCTGCTGGGGGGCGTGGGCGGTATGCCTGCTGATGGCGGGGGGCACCTGCTTTATCGTGCAGAAGCAACAGGTTTCGCGCAACCCGGGCACGCAAGGCCTTATTTTCCTGTGCCTCACAATACCGCATCTGGGCACGGAATATACGCCGCAACTGTGGGTGTATCCGCTTTTCCTGCTCTCGTTCCACTACACCTTCAATATGTACGGCAAAGACAAGCCGTATCCGGATGTGTTCAACGCCGCCTTTTTCTGGAGCGCGGCCACGGTGTTCTTTCCCGACCTGTTCTTTACCCTGCCTTGTCTGCTTATCGTGATGCTGGCCTATGCGGTAGGAAACTGGCATCTGTGGCTGTCTTCGATAACGGGCATGGGAACGCCCTACCTGCTCCTGGCGGCTTTCGACTTTCTTACCGGGCAGAACCTTCTGGCACAAAACATGGCGCAGATTCAAGTTTTCGGAATGCCGGAAGTGGCCCAAATCCCCGTCTTTTCAAGCCTGTTGCTGCTTGTCTGCGTGGTTTTGTCGATGTTCTCGCTGATTTCTTCGCGCCATTTCCTGCAAGACCTCGAAATGACCGAAAGGCGCAAATCTTCGGCCATGACCACCATGTTCCTCTACCTCTTGCTTTTTATATTGCTTTCGGCAGGAAAACTGCCGCCGGAACACCGTTTTCCGCTGTTCTTTCCGGCAGCGTTCTTCTGCACCAAATTTATCGTCTATATGCGGCAGCCGGTCTTAAAGGAAGTGCTGTTTTTCTTGATTCTCGCGCTGAGCGTTTTAGGCGTATGGATGTAGCGGACACCCACGGCTACGGGTCCGCACAAATGCAAGGCTATGGCAAAACTGTTTCTGATTCCCACGCCGGTAGGCAATCTGGCAGACCTTACGCACCGGGCGGAAAGTGTCTTGAAAGAAGTGGGGCTTATCCTGGCGGAAGACACCCGCACCAGCGGCAAGCTCCTGCAACATTACGGCATCAGCACGCCCTGCCGCGCCTACCACCAGTTCAACGAACATAAAATCTGTCAGCAGGTGGTGGATATGCTCCGTCAAGGGCAGGATATCGCCGTGATCACCGATGCCGGAACGCCGGGTATTTCCGACCCCGGTTTTCTGCTGGTGCGCGCCTGCGTGCAGGAAGACATCGAGGTGGAATGCCTGCCGGGTGCCACGGCTTTCGTGCCGGCGCTGGTTCAATCGGGTCTGCCCTGCGAACGCTTTGCCTTCGAAGGCTTCCTGCCCCATCAGAAGGGCCGGAACGCGCGGCTGGAACAGCTCAAGTTTCAGGAAAGGACGTTTATCCTCTACGAATCGCCGCACCGCATCGCCAAAACCCTGCAACAGTTGTGCGAGG
>CAMWTX010000012.1 GCA_947177315.1 uncultured Bacteroidales bacterium
TTCAGGAACAAAGAGGCGGTGTCTTCCACCCCTAAGGAATCAGATATAGAAACCTTGTAAAAACCCGTCGGCAGGTTTTTCAGGGTGGCAAGGGTGTCGGGCCGGTTCTCCCAAGCGTAACGGTAAGGCGGTGTGCCGCCCGAAGCCTTGGCCTGCAGAATGCCGCTGGAATTGCCGTGGCAGTCGATGGCCTGCGTGATTTCGATTTGTGCGAGCAAGGGTTCGATACGGGCAAGATAAAAACGCTGATTGGCCTCGCAGCCGTTGTGGTCAGTGATATGCAGTTCGTATTCTCCGGCAGACAGATTCGGGGTGTACGGCAGCACGGGCTCAATGTCTTTGCCGTTTTTCTGCCATTGCTCGCTGTATGGCTTGGTGCCGCCGGTAACGGCAAAGTCTATCCTGCCGTCGGTTTCGTTGGGAAGGCAGATATCATTCTCGCAACCGTGATAAGTGGGATGGGAAACCGACAGGGAATCGATAACGAGTTTGGCAGGCGTCGGGATAAAAATTGTTTGAGTTTTCGATACACCGGCGGCATCTTTTACTCTTACGAAGTAAAAGCCGCTTCCCATGTTTTCGATGGAAGATTGGGCGTTTTTATTGTTCCACTGTATATCGAAAGGAGGATAGCCGCCTGCGATTTCCACATGGCAGGCCGCCGTCTTTTCGCCGGCGCACAGGATTTTTTGGTCTTGCACGATTTGGATTTGCATTTGGTCGTAGAAGTTCAGCTTCACTTCCTGTTCCGCCTTGCATTGCTTGGCATCGTACTGCACCAAACGGTAAGTGCCCGAATCGAGCCGGGAAAGGTCTGCCGCCTCGGATTGCAATGCGGCGTAAGGCTTTGTGCCGCCTTGCGAATGCCACAGGATTCGTCCCGGCACATAGGTTCCGTCGGTGCCGTAATGGGCGTGGATAACCGAATCGATGATGATCTCGAATTTTTCGGGTTGGCTTATCGTGTATGATTTTGTCAGTTCGCAACTGTTGTGGTCAATGAGTTTTACCTGATAAGTGCCGGCGGGTAGGTTGCGGCGCAGGCTGCCGTAGTCCACGCCATCCCACAGATACAGGTAGGGGGCAACACCGCCCGAACCTTTCAGGGCAAGCGAACCGCCCATGTCGCCGAAGCAGTCCACGTCTGTTTTCTGTTGCACGCTCAAATTGAGTTGGGTCGGCTGGGTCAAGGTTATTTCATCGCTCGAAGCCATGCCCGTCTTGGTGTCGGTAAGCACCACCTTATAGGTTCCGGGGCCTAAATCATAGAGCATCGAAGCGTTTTTGCCCGAAAGCAGTGTTCCGTTTTTATACCACGAATAACGCAGCGGATTGGAGGTCCGTTTTTCGATAGAGGCTTTCAGAATACCGTCGTTGGCGTTGTAACAGCTTATTTCGCGTTCAGCGGTGATTTTTACGAAAAGTGTTTCGTTAGACATCCCCACCGATACGGTTTTGGTAAGACTGCAGCCTTTGGAATCCCTTATCGTGATATAACGTTTTCCGATATTGGGCGTTGAAAGCACGTCGCTTGTCAAAGCCTTGTCGCTCAAGTTGGCGCCGTCATCATGAAAAAAGAAAGAGTAGGGAGGCGTTCCGCCGCTGGCCTCGCTGCGCGAAACGGTAATTTTTCCGTCATCCGCTATTTGAAGTTTGCCGTTTACATAGTAATAGCCGCTGTTGTGCTTTACCTCCACGGGAAAGTCAAGCTCATCGGGTTGGGTGAAGTCTATCTGGAAATAGGCTGTCTTGCTATTATAGGCGTTTGAAGTGGAACTCTGGCTTGTACTTGCTGTGCTCAAAGAAGATGTGTTTGAGAAAGATACGGGGGTTGGTGCAACTTGTAAAAGTGGAGGAATGACGATTTTAAAATAAGTCTGATGTGCGCTTATATGGTCGCATTCGAATGTGGCATGTGGGTCATTTTGTGTTCCGGAATAGGTGCAACGGAAATGGATGGTGTCATAGGTGAATTCTTTGTCTGCACTTTCTCCGGTGCGGTAATAAAAGACAGGATATTGTGATATATAGGGCAGAAAACAACCGGCTATCGTCAGTTTCAGCTTCCCCTTATCACCATGGCAGACCGGAGGTGTGAATTCGGTTTTTTCGACGTCGATGTCGTTTTGTCCAACTACGATGGGAACCACTTTGAATATGGCCGTTTGAATGTCATCAGGCAATGAAGAGTTTTGGCTCGGATGATTGCTTTTGCCCTTGACGGTACCTTCTACCGTAACATAGTAGGTGCCGGCAGACATGTGGTTATTGGCAACAGAAGTGATGTATGTTAGTCCTTGAAACTTCGACATATCAATTATTTCTTGAAAAATCACGTCGGATTCATTTAGAGAAACACGTCCACTCGTTTGATTTCCTATTTTGGAATAAACCGTTAGGAGAGTGGGCGTTTCTTCTATCGTGTTGCTGAATTTCCGATTGAATCCAAGACGGAGTTCCTGTAGCCAAATCTTACCCTCCGGAATATGTTGAAATCCAGTATTTGTAGGCTGAGGAAGATTGGGGTAAAAATGTACTACCTTTGTATTTTTTGTATTTCCCAGTCTACCATCGGCAACTTTTATGGTAATGTTCTTTCCTATGGGAATATCGGAAATTTCGGCTACGCCCAAACTGATGGATTGCCCTGTTTTGCCTAAAAAACGATATCCGTTCAGATCTCCATAAGTGTATTCCCAGCTGAAGAGTTCGGAGGAATAAACAAAATCGGAAGTTGCTGTATAGGAATTCGGGGTCGCGAGGAAAGAATTACTGTTGCATACGGCCTTGGCGTCAAGCAATACAGAGTAAGGATAACCTTTATAAATGGTCTTTGCATCCTCAATGACAAACTCGCATTTTGCTTGTAACCGAAATTCCACTATTTCACAACTTGGATTATAAGATCTTGTGGTCAGCGAATTTTGTAGAAGATCGGTAAGTTTTATCAGTGCGGGACGGTCGTATTCAAACTGGCCGGAACCACCGATAGGTTCGATGGGTATGGGGGATTGTCGTAATTGATTGAGATTATTTACGGCGTCTTCGAATAATGGTGCATAGGAACTATATCCGGATGATTTGTATCGCATGCAGATAATTACGTAGTAATCATCAATATTGACATCTTTGTATGGCTGTTTAAGAATGCCGTGTGCGTAATCATCCACAAGAGGAAGATCAAGAAAAGAGCTACCTGTATTAGATTGAAAGGAAGCCGAGAAATGACAATCCAGAATGTTTTCTTTGGATTTAGAGGCTTCCAAGATTTTTTTGCTGACAATTGTTGCCGAATATCCAATAAAATGATGCGGCATTTCTTCGTTTTTATTTTTATTGCAGGAAGAGCTGTTGTGAGTCAATTGGGCCGTAAGCGTAAAAACGTTGTAGTAATTGCAATCGTAGTTGGCGATGTCTTGTCCGAATACCGTGTTTTTTCCGACAAGCAGCAAAAAGAGCCATAAGGCCCATTTGAGGTGGAGTTTGGGGGATAGGATCGTTTTCATGTTCCTTAGGTTTAGGTTAGAGATAAGTGGTTTTGCAATCGTTTTCCATAGTTTCCGATTGGCGCAAAAGTAGGATTGTATGTGTTTGTACAGTAATATTTTAAGTTAATAATTCTTAATTTTAACATTTGTTAACTTAAAAGGATGTCGGCAATTTTTTTTAGAGCTTTGGAATCTTTTACTTAAATTCGCGTTTTACTGTTTGGAAAAACGGGAACATAACGATGAGAGGCTTGTTTTTGAAATTGTTTTTAGTTTTTGTTTGCATCGGGGGGGCGTTTTGCCCTCTTGCGGCGCAAGCGGAAACCCAAGAAGCCTCTGCCGCACACGAAAGTTTCAATGCCGGGGAACTGATTCTGGACCACGTTACCGACAAACATTCCTGGCATATCTGTGATTGGAAAGGCCGGAAAATAGAACTTCATCTTCCTGTAATCCTTGTTTATAACGGTAAAATACACGCCTTTTCTTCGGCAAGGTTCGAAAATCCGCAGCATACTTACGGCATCTTCCAGCTCCGCAAGGAGAACCCGCACAAGGGCAAAATCGTGGCTTTGGAAACCGATGAAACCGGCACGACCCGTATCGCTGATAAAAAGCCCCTGGATTTTTCCATTACCAAAACTGTTTTCGGCTTGATGGTGTCTTGCATCATCATCTTGATTCTGTTTTTCTTTATCGTGCGTTCCTATAAGAAAAACGAAGAAAGGGCACCCAAAGGCGTGGCGGCATTGTTCGAGCCGATATTCCTTTTCGTGCGCAACGACGTGGTCTATGCCAGCCTGGGCAAGAAACAGGGCGACAAGTTCCTGCCCTATATGGCCACCCTGTTCTTCTTTATCCTGCTGGGCAACCTGTTGGGCATCGTGCCCTTCTTTCCCTTCGGTGCCAACGTAACCGGCAATATTTCGGTAACCTTCGTGCTGGCGTTCCTTACCTATCTTATCACGATGGGGCATTCCACCAAGAAATTCTGGGCGCATACCTTCAACAATCCCTCCATTCCGATGTTGATGAAATTTCCCTTGCCCCTGATGCCGCTTATCGAGGCTATGGAACTCATCACCAAGCCTTTTGTCTTGATGATACGGCTTTTTGCCAACATGACCGCAGGGCATATCATCATTCTGGGTTTTGTTTCACTGGTGCTGATCTTCGGAGCGATAGGCACGGCATTGGGCTTTGTGGTGTCGCCGCTTACCGTTGTGTTCGGTTTGTTCGCCGATGCGTTGGAACTTCTGGTTTCGTTTATACAGGCCTATATATTCACCACTTTGTCCTGTTCCTATCTGGCCGATGCCTTGGGGCATCCGGCAGAAGCGGAATCGAACCATCATTAATAAGTCAATAAAATAAAAACCATAAAATTATGTTGTCCTTATCCATTCTTTTAGATGCAGTGAACAATGCTTTGCCTACGGTTACGGATTTGAGCTCCCTGGCCAAAATGGGCGGTGCCATCGGTGCCGGTCTTGCCGCCATCGCCGCCGCCATCGGTATCGGCAATATCGGAAAGGGCGCGGTTGACGCCATCGCCCGTCAGCCCGAAGCAAGCAACGACATCCGTACCAACATGATTCTTACCGCCGCTTTCGTGGAAGGGGTCGCCCTTTTCGGTGTGGTAGTGGGTCTGCTGGCAGTCGTTATGTAAGCCTTAAACCTTTGCTGCTATGGAATTGGTAATGCCGGGAATCGGCGTGCTGTTTTGGACGTGCCTTATTTTCTTGATACTCTTCTTTATCCTTAAGAAGTGGGCGTTTCCTATCATCAACGGGATGATTAAGAAGCGCGAAGAAAAGATCAGCACGGCATTGAACCAGGCCGAGGCCACACGCGCCGAAATGCAACGTATTGAGGCGGAAAACAAAGCGATGATGGCGCAGGCAAGGACCGAACGCGAGAAGATTCTGGAAGAGGCCGCCCAAATCAGGCGCCGTATGGAAGAAGAAAGTCGCGAAAAGGCCAAGGCCGAATATGAACGGATGCTGGCCTCCGCCAAAAGCGACATCGACCGGGAAAGGCGCATGGCGGTGGAAGAAATCAAGATTCAGGTAGCCTCCGTTTCGATGGATATGGCCGAAAAGATATTGGGTGCCGAACTTTCCGACCGCGCCCGCCAGCAGGCTTTGATTGAAAATGAATTGAAGAACGTGAAGCTCTAAGCCATGCAACATTCCAAGGCGAACATACGCTATGCCCGCGCCCTCTACGACTTGGCGGAAGAATACGGCCAGAATGAGCAGGTATACCATCAGATGAGCCTCCTTCGGGATTTCTTTGCCGAAGCCAAACAGGTAAGGGCATGGATGTCGAGCCCGGTGATTCCGGTCGCGCTCAAGAAGCAGACGCTTGCAAATCTGTTTCAAGGTTGCCTGGACGGGCTTTCGGTACGTTTCCTGAACCTGATTGTGGAAAAGAACCGGAGCGCGGACGTTTACGGTATCGTGCACGATTACGTGGATCTGTACCGTAAGAAAAAAGGTATGGCGCGTGTGGTGGTGGGAACGCCCCGGCTGCTTTCCGAAGCGGAAAACAAGGCGTTTGAAGATTGGATAGCCAAGAATCTTCCCGAGGCCAAGGTGGAGATGACCAACAAGGTATCTCCGGATCTTTTAGGCGGTTTTACCATGCGTGTGGGCTGGCAGTTTGTAGATTGCAGCGTGGCGGGACGTTTGCATAAGCTCCGCAAGGAATTGCTTTCGGGCGATACCTTGAAGCGTACTTTTTAGATTTTTTAAGAATTCATACAAAAACGACAACATGACAGGTATCAAGGCATCGGAAGTAACGGATATTTTGAAGCGCCAGCTGGCGGGTTTGAACCTGAAAGAGGATATGCAGGAAGTCGGCACCGTGCTCAAGGCCGGTGACGGTATCGCCCGCGTGTTCGGCCTGGATAATGCCGAAGCCGGAGAATTGGTTGAATTTACGGCCGCCGGCGTGAACGGCATAGTGCTCAACCTGGAAGAAGACAATGTGGGGGTGGTGATGCTGGGTAATTCCTCCGAAGTGCAGGAAGGCGACAAGGTGCAACGCACGCACCGCATCGCTTCTATTGGTGTGGGCGAAAAAATGCTGGGGCGCGTGGTCAATACCTTGGGGCAACCCATCGACGGCAAAGGGCCTATCGAAGGCGAGCTGTTGCAGATGCCGCTGGAACGCAAAGCCCCCGGCGTGATTTACCGTGAACCGGTGGCGCAGCCCTTGCAGACCGGGCTTAAGAGCGTGGATGCCATGATTCCCATCGGCCGTGGCCAGCGCGAGTTGATTATCGGTGACCGCCAGACCGGCAAGACCGCCATCGCCATCGATACCATTCTGAACCAAAAGGCCCGTTACGAAGCGGGCGATCCGATATATTGCGTATATGTGGCCATCGGGCAGAAAGGTTCCACGGTGGCTACGGTGGTAAAGACCTTGCAAGACAACGGGGCGATGCCCTATACGATTGTGGTGGCGTCTATGGCGGCCGATCCGGCGGCCATGCAGTTCTACGCCCCTTTTGCGGGCGCGGCTATCGGCGAATATTTCCGCGATACGGGACGCCATGCCCTGGTGGTTTACGACGACTTGTCGAAACAGGCGGTCGCATACCGCGAAGTGTCTTTGCTGTTGCGCCGTCCCCCCGGACGTGAAGCCTATCCCGGCGATGTGTTCTACCTGCACTCCCGCTTGTTGGAACGTGCCGCCAAGATTATCCGTTCCGATGAAGTGGCGCAGAAGATGAACGATATTCCCGAATGCCTCCAGGGAAAGGTAAAGGGCGGCGGTTCGCTTACCGCGCTGCCGATTATCGAGACCCAGGAAGGCGATGTTTCGGCCTATATTCCCACCAATGTGATTTCGATTACCGACGGGCAGATATTCCTTGAAACCGGGTTGTTCAACGCCGGTATCCGTCCTGCCATCAACGTGGGTATCTCCGTATCGCGTGTGGGAGGTTCGGCGCAGATCAAATCGATGAAGAAAGTGGCGGGAACGCTCAAACTCGACCAGGCGCAGTTCCGCGAACTGGAATCCTTCGCCAAGTTCGGTTCCGATTTGGATCCGGCCACCAAATTGGCTTTGGATAAAGGGCACCGCAATGTGGAATTGCTCAAGCAGCAGCAATATTCGCCCATGAAGGTGGAAGAACAGGTGGCGGTGCTATATTGCGGCGTAAAAGGCTTGTTGCTCAAACTGCCGGTAGATAAGGTGGAAGATTTTCAGGAAGACTATCTGCGCTTGCTCAGGAGAGACCATCCCGAAGTATTGGCGCGTATCGCCGCAGGCGAGATGGATGCCGATATAGAAGAAGTGCTTAAGAAAACGGCGGCTGTCTCGATAGAGAACCTGGCACCTTCAACCGTAGAATAAGACAGGAATGGCTGGTTTAAAGGAACTCAGAATCCGTTTGGAGTCGGCGCGCTCCACGCAGCAGCTTACCTCCGCCATGAAAATGGTGTCGGTATCGAAGTTGCGTAAGGCGCAGCTCAAGACCGCCCATGTGCGCGCCTTGTGTTTCCGCTTGCTGGAGATATACCGCAATGTGGCGGAAAACGCCTCGCCCAACGAGCAAAACAGCCTTCTGCATCAAGGTTACGCTTCGGTGAACCGGGTTCTGGTGATTGTGTTGGCTTCCGACAAGGGAATGTGCGGCAGTTTCAATTCCAATGTATGCAAGGAGGCCGAGCAGTATATCAAGCGGACCTACGGGCATCTGCCGGCACAGGATATCGAGGTGTTGCCCTTGGGTAACCGTGCCGTGGCGTATTTTGCAGGCAAGGGTCATGCGCTGTCCGATATACCGGGCATTTCGCCCACGGATGCCGATTATGCGCAGGTGTCTGTCTTTATGCAGAAAATATTGGAAAAATACCGCCAAGGGATTTTCCACCGGGTCGATTTGGTGTGTGAAAAACCTATCAATGCCGCCACTCAGATAGTGCGTACCCGCAAAGTGTTGCCCATAGACCATATTCTGGAATCCGGAACAAGGCTTCTGGATGATGAACGCAACAAGGCGGCTTCGGCGGCGGCTATCGAAGATGCCTATTCGGCAGCGGTGGGTGTCGGCGCTTTCTTCTCCGACAAGGTGGAAATATTGCCCGACGCGCAGACGGTTATCAATTCGATGTTGCCCATGGTGTCGGTGCTGTATTTCTACTTAGCCTTGTGCCAGTCTTTGGTAGCGGAACACGGGGCGCGCATGACCGCCATGAGCAAGGCTTCCGAAAATGCCGAAGCCTTGATTAAGGAACTCAATCTCCGATATAACAAATTGCGTCAATCCGCCATTACGAACGAACTTTTGGAAATCGTGAGCGGTGCCAATGCCTTGGCGGAAGAAGCCTGAGGAAACCGCAGGAAGCGGGTTCGAATTTTTTTATTTGGAGAATTAAAAAATATGTGTATCTTTGCACCCTCAATAAGAGAGCAGGTCCGGTAGTTCAGTTGGTTAGAATACATGCCTGTCACGCATGGGGTCGCGAGTTCGAGTCTCGTCCGGACCGCTGAGAATCGAAAGGAAGCTAGAGTGGCTTCCTTTTTTGTTATAAGGGTGATTTATGATAGTTTTATATACTAGATTCCCTAAAACAAAAGATTCTGTATGTAATAACCCAGCGCAAGTCCTTTGATGCTTCACCTCTATCTGACCACCTTTCCTTCGTATCCCCAAAAAATTGAAAGAAAATCATTGTCGGAAGCCTTTATTCAACAGATCTTGCAGTCCGAAACAGGCGAGGTTCACCCCATCAGGATAGAAAGAACGGCGCAGGGCAAGCCCTATCTACCCGATTATCCGGAATTGTTCTTCAATTACAGCGATTCGGGCGATACGGCGGTGGTGGCGACCGACAGCCGCCCGGTGGGTGTGGATATCGAAAAGATACGTCCGCGTTCCTTTCAAGGCATATTGGAACGCTTTTTCCTGCCCGATGAAATCAAACAAGTGGAGGCCTCCACCGAAGAAGAAAGGCTGATTCGCTTCTTTCGGCTTTGGACGGCCAAAGAAAGCCTTCTCAAACAGATAGGTTGCGGCTTGGGCGGCGAAATGCGCTCTTATGAAGTATGCCAGAACCGTGCCCGCTGCGGAGAAAACGAATTGTCTTTGCAGACCTTTGTCCTTTCCCGCAACGGCCAAATAACTCCCTACGGGAATGTTCCGGTATCGGTAGGCGATACCTTGCTGACCCTGTGCTCCGAGAGCGGGGAAGATCCCCGGTTCTATTTATTGCCGAGTATGAACGATTCGATATAGGATTTGAGCTGCTCTTTGGGCAGAACGCCGGCATTCATGGCCGGTTGCCCGTTCAAGGGAACGAACAGCAGGCTGGGAATGCTCTGAATGCCGAAAGCTGTCGAAAGTTCCTTTTCCACATCCACGTTCACTTTGTAGAAGATAACCTTGCCCTCGTATTGCTCCGCCAATTCCTCCATAATGGGAGCGAGCATCTTGCAGGGGCGGCACCAGTCGGCGTAGAAGTCAATCAGGCAGGGCAGTTTCCCCTTGTATTGCCAGGTAGCGGGATTGTCCTTGTAGTTGTGAACCTTTTCCAAAAAGTCGGAGGTGCTCAGGTATTTGACATGCGTGGGGTTTTGCGCCGAACACGAAAAGGCGCAGGCAGTGAGCAAAAATGCGGTTGCAAGTAAGAATATCCGTTTCATATAAAGTGTTTTAGCAAGATATGTTGAAGTCGCGCAAGGCGTCGTTCAGCGTGGTTTTGGTATCGGTGGAAGCCTTTCTTTGCCCGATGATCAGGGCGCAGGCCACATGGTAGGTGCCGGCAGGGAATTCCTTGGGCATCGAGCCGGGAATCACCACCGAACGGGGCGGCACCATGCCTTTGTAGGTACGGGGCTCCGGACCGCTCACATCGATGATATGGGTCGATTTGGTAAGGCAGACATTGGCCCCCAGCACGGCTTCCTTGCCGATATGCACGCCTTCCACGAGAATGCAGCGCGAGCCGATAAAACAGTCGTCTTCCACCACCACGGGTTCGGCGCTCACCGGTTCCAGCACGCCGCCTATGCCCACGCCACCGCTCAGATGCACATTCCGTCCGATTTGGGCGCAGGAACCCACCGTGGCCCAGGTATCCACCATCGTACCCGCTCCCACATACGCGCCGATATTCACATAGGAGGGCATCATCACCGCGCCGGCTTCCAAAAACGAACCGTAGCGCGCTATGCCGTGCGGCACCACACGCACCCCGGCATCGGCCAAGTTCTTTTTAAGCGGAATCTTATCGAAGAACTCAAACGGACCCACCTCCATCACCTGCATTTTCGACAGGGGGAAAAACAGCACCACGGCTTTTTTGACCCATTCGTTCACTTGCCAGATGTCGGGATTGACCACGCGGATTTTGCCCTGGTCCAGGAGCTCCACGGCTTGGCGCACGGCTTGTGCGTAGGCCGGTTCCTGCAATAGAGCCCTGTTTTGCCAGGCTTCCTCGATATAGCGTTGAAGGTTTTCCATAGAACTACAAAGGTACACTATAAATGCGTAACTTTACCCGTTTTTTGTACGCTTATGATAAATTTCGGAATTGTCGGTTGCGGCTATATCGGCAAACGCCATGCGGCGATGATTGCCGGCAACGGGGCTTGCCGCCTGCAGGCTTTTTGCGATGTAAAGCCCAGGGAGAGCCTCGGCATGGAGGCTTATGACGCCGCTTTTTATCCGGATTACGCCCAGATGCTTGCCGGAGAGGCCGGTTTGGATGTGGTCAATATATGCGTTCCCAATGGTCTGCATGCCGATTTTGCGGTCAAGGCGATGGAATACGGCGCCCATGTGGTGGTGGAAAAGCCGATGGCGCTCACCGCCCGCGATGCCGACTGTATGGTGGCGGTTTCGCGCAGAACGGGCAGAAAAGTGTTTTGCGTGATGCAGAACCGTTATTCGCCGCCCTCGGCATGGATCAAATCATTGGTGGATTCGGGCATTTTGGGGCAGATTGAAATGGTGCAGGTAAACTGCTACTGGAACCGCGACGAACGCTACTATGTACCCGGCAGCTGGCATGGCTCGGCCGATTTGGACGGCGGCACGCTCTTTACCCAGTTCAGCCATTTCGTGGATATCCTTTCCTGGCTTTTTGGCGACATCACCAACATAAAGGCGCGTTTCGGCGATTTCCGCCACCGGGAGCTGACCGCTTTTGAAGATTCGGGCATGGTTCAGTTCGATTTTGTGAAAGGCGGCGGTATGGGCTGTTTCAATTACTCCACGGCGGTATATGACCAAAATCTGGAAAGTTCGTTGACCATCGTGGCGCGCAACGGCAGCGTGAAGATAGGCGGACAGTATATGGACAAAGTAGAATATTGCCATGTAAAGGACTATGTGATGCCGGTTCTTCCGCCCACCAACCCGGGCAACGACTACGGAGCCTACAAAGGTTCGGCGCAAAACCATCAGTATGTGATTCAAAACGTGGTGGACGTGTTGGAGGGCAAGACCGATGCCATTACCGCCACGGCGGAAGAAGGCCGCCTGGTGGTGGATATGATAGAACGGATATATTCACTTCGTTAAGAGGTTTGTTATGGAGATTACGGATTTTATCGAAAAAAAGAAGAAAATATCGGTAACCGGATTGGGTTATGTGGGCTTGCCCTTGGCTTTGGCATTGGCAAAGAAGGTTAGTGTGATAGGTTTCGATACCGACAGGGCGCATATTGAGGCGCTTCGGAAAGGAACCGATGCCTCGGGCGAATTGCCGGCGGAGGCTTTTGAAAATACCGATATCGTCTATACCGACCATGCTTCCGATTTGGCGGAGGCTTCTTTCCATATTGTGGCGGTTCCCACGCCTATCGATGCCTTCAACAATCCCGATATGGAACCTTTGCTGGCCGCAACCCGCACGATAGGGGCGGTTCTGAAAAAGGGCGATTATGTGGTGTATGAATCCACGGTGTATCCGGGGGCTACCGAAGACGAATGTGTTCCCTTGCTCGAAAAAATATCGGGGCTGCGGTGCGGAAAGGATTTCAAGGTGGGGTATTCGCCCGAGAGGATCAATCCCGGCGACCGGAAGCATACGCTTGCCAATACGCGCAAAATTGTTTCGGGTTGCGATGCGGAGGCCTTGCAGCGGATAGGGGAGGTGTATGCCCTGGTGGTGGATGCCGGCTTGCATTACGCACCCTGCATCAAGGTGGCCGAATCGGCAAAGATTATCGAGAATATCCAACGCGATGTGAATATCGCCCTGATGAACGAACTTTCCATTATCCTGGGGCGCATGGGTATCAATACCTACGATGTGTTGGCGGCGGCGGAAACCAAATGGAATTTCTTGCCGTTCAAGCCCGGATTGGTGGGCGGCCATTGCATCGGGGTGGATCCCTATTATCTGGTGTATAAGGCGCGTGAGCTCAAATATCATCCGCATGTCATCAACGCAGGTCGTTTTGTCAACGACTCGATGGGCGGCTATGTGGGCAAGCGGATTATCAAGAGGCTTATTTCGATGGGCAGAACCATACTGAACGGGCGTATCCTGGTGCTGGGCATTACGTTTAAGGAAAATGTGGCCGATATACGCAATTCCAAGGTGGCGGACATCATCAACGAGCTCAAGGATTACGGCATGCAGGTGGATGTGGTTGACCCGAGGGCGGATGCCGCGGCGGTAAAGCGGATGTATGGTTTCGACCTCTGCCGTCAACCGCAGGAAAAGGCTTACGAAGCGGTGGTGGCGGCGGTTTCGCATCAAGAATACCAAAATCTTTCCGAAGCGGATTTACTCCGTTGGCTGCGGGATGAAAACGGTTTGGTGGACGATGTGAAAGGCATCTTCCGTGGCAAGGTTTCCAAGTTGGAATATTGGAGTTTATAAATAGAAAACATTTTTGGAATGAAAAGAAATATTTTCGGCATGGCGCTGCTTTTGGCAGGCTGTGCTTTCGTTTCGGCGCAGAACGCCGCGCAGGAACCGCTTTGGTTCACTTATCCCGCCATTTCTCCGGATGGTCAAACGATAGCGTTCAGCCATCAGGGAGATTTGTTTACCGTGCCGGTGGCGGGGGGCGAAGCCCGTCAGATTACTTCGAATCCGGCTTATGAGGCTTATCCGGTGTGGAGCCCCGACGGCAGCCGCATCGCCTTTGCTTCCGATAGGGAAGGCAGCCTCGATATTTATTGCGTGGATGCCAAGGGGGGATCTCCCGTGCGCCTTACCACCCATAGCGGTGCGGAAATACCGTTGGCGTTTACCGACAAAGGCACGGTGCTGTACCGCGCGCTCGAAATGGAAACCGTCAACAGTCTCCTGTTTCCCGGCGATTATCCGCAGGTGTATGAAGTGGATCTGCAGGGCGGCCGTCCCAGACTGTTTTCGGCCTATCCTTTGATACAACTCAGCCTCAATCCCGACGGCAGCCTGCTCTACGAAGACAAGAAAGGCTACGAAGACAACTGGCGCAAGCACCATACCTCCAGCGTTACCCGCGATATATGGCTGCTCAAAGACGGCAGGCACACCCGGCTCACTTCCTTCAAGGGCGAGGACCTGAACCCTATCTGGGCGCCCGATTACCGCAAATTCTATTATCTGAGCGAGGAAAACGGTACGTTCAATGTGTATGAAAAAGGACTGGAACCCGCGGCGGCATCCACGCAGATTACCCGTTTTAAAACGCATCCGGTGCGTTTTCTGAGTGTGGCCAAGAACGGAACGCTCTGCTTTGCTTATGACGGCGGCATCTATACCATGCAGCTCGGTCAGGAACCGGTAAGGCTTTCGGTAAGCATCACCGCCGACGACAATGTGGCGCGGCTCACCAAGAAAATCATGCGCAGCGGAGCTACCGAGATAGCCGTTTCGCCCAAGAAAAACGAAGTGGCTTTCGTATTGGGCGGCGATGTGTATGTTACCGCGGTCGATTATGCCACGACCAAGCGCATCACCAATACGCCCCAAACGGAACGCACCATTGATTTCTCTCCCGACGGGCGTTCGATTGCCTATGCTTCCGAACGCGATGGCGTATGGCAGTTGTATCAGGCCACGATAGAAGACAAAGACGACAAGACGTTTACCTATGCCGGCAAAATCAAGGAAGAACGGCTTACCCAGGGAGATGAAACGATGTTCCAGCCCAAATACAGCCCCGACGGAAAGGAACTCGCCTTTTTGCGCAACCGCACCGAAATATGTGTGCTCGACCTCAAGAGCGGCAAGCTGCGCACGGCCATGGACGGCAAGTACGAATATTCCTATACCGATGGCGACCAGGATTTCAGCTGGAGCCCCGACGGAAAATGGATTCTTACCGGCTATATCGGCACGGGCGGCTGGAATCATAAGGATTTGGCCTTGGTGAAGGCCGACGGCAGCGGTGAGATCCATAACCTGACCAACAGCGGTTACAGCGAAGGCAACGGCAAGTTTGTGCTGGGCGGCAAGGCCATGTTGTTCGAAAGCGACCGCAGCGGCTACCGCAGTCATGGTTCGTGGGGTTCGGAAGGCGATGCCTACATCATGTTTTTTGACAAACAGGCCTACGAAGACTTTCTGAAGAACAAGGAAGAACGTGCCCTGGCCGAAGAAAGGGCGAAAGATGATAAGAAAGACGGCAAGAAGGCATCCAAAGACAGCGCAGACGCCAAGAAAAAGGTAGAAGACCTTACATTCGATTTCGACTATCTGGAAGACCGCACCCTGCGCCTTACCTCGTCTTCGGATATGCTGGGCGATATGGTGCTCAGCCCCAAAGGCGACAAACTCTATTACTTGGCACCCCATAACGGCAAGATTGCCCTTTGGGAAAAGGATCTGGTGGAACAGAAAACCGAACTGAAGATTCCCGGCATCGGCTACGGGCAGTTCAAGATGACCGACGACGGCAGCGAGATTTTCCTGTTGGCCAACGGCGGCATCAAGAAGATAAAGACCGCTTCGGGCAGCGCGGACAATGTGGAATACGAAGCCTTGTACGAAAACAGACCCTTTGATATGCGCGCCTACCTGTTCAGCCATATCTGGCGGCAGGTAAAAGACAAGTTCTACGACCCCACTTTCCGCGGTATGGACTGGAAGGCATATTTCGACCATTACGAAAGGTTCCTGCCCTACATCAACAACGGTTACGATTTTTCGATGATGGTGAGCGAACTCTTGGGCGAGCTCAACGCCTCGCATACCGGCTGCCGTTTTTATGGGAACGGCGGTGCCATGCAGACGGCGGTGCTGGGCGTTTTCCTCGATCCAACTTACACCGGCGACGGACTCCGGATTCAGGAAGTGCTGCACAACAGCCCCTTTGCCCTTTGCGGCAAGGAGGTCAATCCCGGCGATGTGATTACGCATATCGAAGGTACGGAAATCAAGGCGGGCGAGGATTATTACCCGCTTTTGGAAGGCCGTGCGGGCAAGGCTACCCGTTTCGGCATCAAGCCGGCCAAGGGCAAGGCGTTTGAAGTGGTGGTGAAGCCTATCGACAAGCGGCAGCAGGAGGCGCTCCTGTATGAACGCTGGGTAAACCGCAACGAACATCTGGTGGATTCCCTTTCGGGCGGCAGGCTCGCCTACGTGCATATCGAAGGCATGAATTCCCCCAGTTTCCGTACTGTCTATCGCCGTTTGCTCAACGACAGGAACCGCAACCGCGAGGCGGTGATTGTGGATACGCGCAACAACGGCGGCGGCTGGCTGCACGATGATGTGGCCACGCTTTTGAGCGGCAAGCGTTACGTACGTTTCAGCCCGCGCGGTCAGTTCGTTTCCGACGAACCTTTCGGCAAATGGACCAAGCCGTCCTGTATGTTGGTGAGCGAAAACAATTACTCCGATGCCCACGGCACGCCCTATACCTACAAGCAACTCAAAATCGGCAAATTGATTGGCGCGCCTGTTCCGGGCACGATGACCGCCGTATGGTGGGAATCCCTGCCGGGCGGTTATGTGTTCGGCATCCCGCAGGTAGGCACTTTGGACGAAAACGGCAACTATCTCGAAAACCAGGACCTCATTCCCGACATCATTG
>CAMWTX010000013.1 GCA_947177315.1 uncultured Bacteroidales bacterium
TGGAAGCCGAATTCCTCGCCTTTGCCAAAGAACAAGGCATGGCCGGTTTGAAGGGACACCGTTCGGTGGGCGGTTTCCGCGCCTCTATCTACAACGCTTGCACGATGGAAGACGTTCAGGCTTTGGTTGCCTGCATGCAGGAATTTGCCAAGAAAAACGCCTAATCAATCCGATTCAGGAGACAAAAGAGGGGACAGTTTGTCCCCTCTTTTGTAATCCGCAATTATTAATGAATAGAAATAAAGGTGCGTTAGAAGGGGTAAGATGCAAGGCGGAAAACTTTTGACCTGAGGGAGCGTACTTAGGTACGTGACCGAAGAGGCGAAAGTTTTCCAACGCGGCAGATTACCCGTTATAACGCGCCGTAAAAAGAGAAACGAAATGAAAGTATTAGTAGCCACCGAAAAACCCTTTGCCAAAGCCGCCGTTGACGGCATCCGTCAAATCGTGGAAGCCGCGGGTTTCGAACTCGCCCTTTTGGAAAAATACACCGATGTGAACGACTTTTACAAAGCCGTTGCCGATGCCGACGCGCTTATCGTGCGTTCCGACAAAGTTACCAAAGAAGTGATCGACCATGCCAAGAACCTTAAGATTGTGGTTCGCGCCGGCGCCGGTTTCGACAACCTCGATTTGGCCGCCTGCACCGAACGCAAGATTGTGGCCATGAACACGCCCGGTCAGAACTCCAACGCCGTTGCCGAATTGGCCGCCGGTCTGATGGTCTATATGAACCGCAACCTGTTCAACCCCGGTACGGGTTCTGAATTGAAAGGCAAGAAACTGGGTATCCACGCTTACGGAAACGTAGGCCGCAACGTAGCCCGCGTAGCCAAAGGCCTGGGTATGGACATCTACGCTTTCGATGCTTTCTGCCCCAAAGAAGTGATCGAAAAAGACGGTGTAAAGGCAGTAGCTTCCGTAGAAGAACTCTACAGCACCTGCGATGTGGTTTCGTTGCATATCCCTGCCACGAAAGAAACCATCGACTCCATCAACTACGACCTCGTGAACCGTATGCCCAAAGGCGCCATGCTGGTGAACACCGCCCGCAAGGAAGTGATTCACGAAGCCGATATGGTTCGCCTGCTCAACGACCGTCCCGATTTCCGTTACGTTACCGACATCAAGCCCGGTAACCACGATGAATTGGCCGAAAAGTTCCCCACCCGTTATTTCTCCACTCCCAAAAAAATGGGTGCCGAAACCGCCGAAGCCAATATCAACGCCGGTCTGGCCGCCGCCAACCAAATTGTTGACTTCATCAAGAACGGTGTAACCAAATTCCAGGTGAACAAATAGGATTTGGCTCCGTTGCCGCTCAGGTGGCAAAGAAAAAGCCCGTTGATGAAAATCAACGGGCTTTCTTATTTTAGGCACATGGATGCTCTCTATGAGAGAGTTTATTTACACGGCGTTTAGTTCGTTTCCAAAATCTTGAAAAGCTCGTCCAAATCGGGCGTGAGGATGATTTCGGTACGGCGGTTCTTGGCGCGGTTTTCGGGCGTGTCGTTGCTTACCAACGGCACGTATTCGCCACGGCCGGCAGCCATGATATTGGCCGGGTTGATGCCCTTGTTTTCCAAAATAATCTTGACGATGGAGGTGGCGCGTTTGGCGCTCAGATCCCAGTTGTCCTTTACATCGCCTTTGCCTTTCAGGGGTACGTCGTCGGTGTGGCCTTCCACCATAACGTGAATGCTGGCATCTTTGGCCATCACGTTGGCGATTTCATAAAGGGCTTCGCGGCCCTGGGGGTTCACGGTCCAGCTACCGGAGGGGAAGAGCAGCTTTTCATCTACCGAAACATACACCTTGCCGTTCTTGGTGTTGATGGACAAGCCTTTGTCTTGAAATCCCGTTAGGGCTTCGGTTACCTTTTCCTTGAGGGCGTTGAGCTGTTCATCCTTTTTATTGAGGATGCCCTGCAGTTCAGACAGGCGTTCGGCCTGAACATTGAGCTGTTTGGCTTGTTCGTTGAGCTGTTGTTCCTTTACAGCCAGTTCCTGCGCCAAGGCGTCTTTGCCCGAAACGGTGCTCTTGTATTTGTCGTCGATGCGGTTGTAATTCTTCTGCAGTTCCGCCAGGTCGGCGGAGGTGAGCAGGTAGTTGCGCTGCAAGGTATCGATTTGGGTGTTGGCGGCGTTCAGGTCGTTTTGCAAGCGTTCGTTGAGCGCCTTGCTTTCCACCAGATTCTCGTTACATTCCTGGTTGCTTTTTTCCAAACGGGTGTTGGCGGCGGTGCATTGGTTCTGTTTTTCCAGCAGTTCGTTGTACTTCTTGGAAGAAACGCACGAAAAGCAAAGCACGGAAAGCCCTGCGGCAAGTACGGGAGCAAGAAATTTCAAGCGGGTTTTCATATACGAAGGATATTAGGTTGTCTTGGTTTAAAAATCTATTTCGATGCCGGTGGGGCAGTGGTCGGAATGTACCACCTGCGGCAGGATGAATGCGTTTTCGAGTTTGGGCATCAGGTTCTCGGTCAACATCAGGTAGTCGATGCGCCAACCCAGGTTCTTGCCGCGCGAACCGGCGCGGAAACTCCACCACGTGTATTGGTCTTTTAGGTCGGGATGCAGGCGGCGGAAAGCATCGGCAAAACCGGCATCCAGAAAACGGCTCATCCATTGGCGTTCTTCCGGCAGGAAGCCCGAATGGGTGGCGTTGCGCACAGGGTCGTGGATATCGATGGCCTCATGGCAGATGTTGTAGTCGCCGGCCAGCACGAGATAGGGTCTTGTTTTCTGCAGTTCCGTTACGTATTGCTGGAAATCTTCCAGCCACTGCATTTTGAACACCTGACGCTCATCGCCCGAAGTGCCGGAGGGATGATAGACACTCACCACGCTCAAATCGCCGAAATCGGCACGCAAGAAGCGGCCCTCGTTGTCGTAGGCCGGTATTCCCATGCCGCTCACCACCTTGTCGGGCGTCTGCCGGCAAAGCACCGCCGTGCCGCTGTAGCCTTTTTTCTGTGCCGAAAAACAATAGGTTTCGTAACCGGCGGCGGAAATCTCCAGTACGGGAATCTGGTCGGGTTGCGCTTTGGTTTCCTGCAGGCATACCACATCCGCCCCGCAGCCGGCAAGCCAGTCGATAAAACCTTTGCTCGCCGCCGAGCGGATTCCGTTTACGTTGTAGGTGATGATTTTTTTGCGCACTTCCGAGGTGTTTAATTTGCGAATGTACGAAAAAGCCGAAAATCTTGCCCTCGGAAAAGTTTCGGTAAAAAAGAACCCGACAAAAAGTTTTCTTGTAATATATTGATATATATTGAAATATTTCGTTTTAGAAGGGGCGGTCTTGGGCTTTTCGGCAATTTCGGCGGCAAATGAAAAAAGAACGGGAAGTGTTTTGGTTACTTTCGCGCCATGCGTGTAAACCGTATGAACATATTCTTGAATGGTATCAAGATACTGCTTGTCTTTACCTTTTCTTGTTTCGTGTTGGGCGTTCAGGCCCGGGACAGAAACAAGAACGCCGATGATTTGTTGGGCACGTATATGGTTTATGAGCGCAGCCAGCAGGTTACGGTTCATCTGAATTTCTACAAGGCGGATGACGGCACCTACGAAGCCCGTATCGTCTGGATGGACCAGCCCGACGATGATTTGGGCAAGCCCCGGACAGACGTGAACAATCCCAAAAGGGAACTGCGGCATATTCCGCTTACCCATGTGGTGATCGTGCGCGATTTGCGCTATGATGCCAGGAATCACGAGTGGGAGGGAGGCCGTATCTACGACCCGGCTACCGGCAAGACCTACCGTTGCTTTATCCGTTTCGAAGACGAAGATACCTTGCGGGTCAAGGCCTATGTGGGCGTTATCGGCCTGCGCTTTATCGGAAGGAGTTTTTATTGGACACGCATATCATGACAGCCTCTGAGAACATAGCACGGTATAGCCATTCCTTTCATATCTATAACCACTGCACCGATAAAAGCGGTCTTTTGCGGGTAAAGACCTTATGTGATATGTTGAACGATGTGGCCGAAATGCATACGGTTTATCAGCATGCCGATGTGGCCACGCTCAACAAGAACGGTTTGACGTGGATGTTACGCCATATCCATCTTTATATGCCCGATTTGCCTGCACAGAATAGGCAAGTTGCCATCACCACATGGAATCCCGAGGTGAGCGGACTTCTTTTTCCCCGCCGTTACAAGGCGGTTGATACCCAAACCGGTGGATTGCGTGCCTATGCGCATACCGAATGGCTGTTGGTGAACCTGCATACGATGCGCCCTGAGCGTCCTACGGCCCAAATGACTTCTATCATGGGGTTATATGACGGGCAGATACCGGATAGCGTACCCCTGTTGTCGCGTATCGAACAGAAAACGGGTTTCACACCCAATGAAACATGGTCGGAAGCCTGCCGGTTCAAGGCCGGTTACGCCGACATCGACTTTAACGGGCATCTTACCCAAAGTTCCTATATACAGCGCATGATCGACGCGCACGGATTCGCTTTTCTGGAACAGCACCGCATGCACGAGATAGAAGTAATTTATGCGCATGAAATCAAGCCCGAGGCAGTTTTTTACGTTCGGTTCAAACGCGATGGAGATACGGTTTCGTATGTTGTGCTGAACGAAGGCCAGAACCTGCTCCACGCCTGGGCGCGCGCCCGTTGGAAATAGGTTTCGGGGCTATTTTCTGCGTGTTCCTTTCTTGCGCACCGAAAAACCGAAATGGTCGATATAATCGCCGGTCTTGAAGTAGAAACCGTGGGCATAGACCAACAGTCCGGCCTTTTCCAGATCGAACTTGCCGTTTTCCTTGTCCAGATATTTTTTGTCTGCCAGCACATTCACGATGTCGGCCACAAAAGCGTGGTGCGAACCCATGGGCAGGCATTGGCGCACCTTGCATTCCAAGGTGAGCGGCGATTGCGCCAGCACGGGAGCCTTTACCTTGACGCCGGGCAGGGCATCCAGACCGCATTCCTTGAATTTATCGAAGTCCTTGCCCGATTTTACGCCGCACCAGTCGGTGACTTTGGCAAGCTTGTCGGTGGTGAGGTTGATGGTGAACTCTCCGTATTTCTTGATAAGTCCGTAGGAATGGCGTTCGGGGCGCAAGGCCACGTAGCACACCGGCGGTTCGGAACTGAGGATGCCCGTCCATGCCACGGTAATGAGGTTATAGTCTTCCTGGCTTGCGCCGCAACCCACCAGCACGGCGGGCAGGGGATAAATCATCGTGCCGGGATTGAAGCACTGCTTTTTCTTTAAGGTATCTTCCATGATGCCGATAGAATTGTGAGAATGCAAACTTACTTCATTTTTGTATTTTTGCCCGATTTGTGATACACCATGAAACTCTGCATAGCCGAAAAACCGAGTGTGGGGCGCGAAATCGCCCGTGTGATAGGCGCCACCGCGTCTAAGAACGGCTATATGGAGGGCAACGGCTATTGGGTGTCGTGGACCTTCGGGCATCTGTGCACGCTTTTCGAGCCCCACGACTACACGCCCGAATGGAAGCAATGGCGCATGGAGCTTCTTCCCATGATTCCGCCCACGTTCAAACTCAAGCTTATCGCCGAAAAAGGCAGCATGAACCAGTTCGAGATACTGAGCGGACTTATGGCGCAATGCGAGGAGGTGATCAACTGCGGGGATGCCGGGCAGGAAGGGGAAGTGATACAGCGTTGGGTCATGCAGAAGGCCGGTTGCAAGGTGCCTGTAAAACGTCTGTGGATTTCGTCGCTTACCGAGCAGGCCATCAAAGAGGGTTTCGCCCATCTTTATCCGGCTTCGGATTTCGACAACCTGTATGCGGCGGGTTCGGTTCGTGCTATCGGCGACTGGCTCTTGGGTATGAACGCCAGCCGCGCCTACACGCTTAAGTTCGGCGTGCCGGGGCAGGCGCTTTCCATCGGCAGGGTGCAGACCCCGACTTTGGCTCTGTTGGTGGAACGCCAGAAAGCCATCGAGAATTTCAAGTCCGAGAAGTTCTGGGAACTCAGGACCCGTTACCGGGAGGGCGTTTTTCTGAGCACCAAGGGGCGACTGGCCACCGAGGATGCCGCCAAGAAACTCTGCCAGAGCGTGGCCGGGCAGGATTTGGAAATCACCAAGGTGGAAAAGAAAAAAGCCAAGGAACATCCGCCCAAGCTGTTCGATTTGACGCTCCTGCAGGTGGAATGCAATAAGAAATACGGATTTTCCGCCGAACAGACCTTGCAGGTGATCCAAAGCCTGTACGAAAAGAAACTCACGACCTATCCGCGTGTGGATACGTATTTTCTGCCCAACGATATTTATGCCAAATCGCCGGAGATACTGCGCGGTCTGCGTCCCTACGCGCCTTTGACCGAGCCTTTGCTGGGGCAGAAACTGCGCAAGAGCACCAAGGTTTTCAACGACAAGAAGATTACCGACCACCATGCCATTATCCCCACGGGGGAATTCGGGGCGGCATCTTCGCTCTCGCAAGAGGAGAAGCAGGTTTTCGATATGGTGATACGCCGTTTCATCGCCGTTTTCTATCCCGATTGCGAGTATGCCAACACCACCGTTTCCGCCAAGGTGGATTTGAGCGCTTCGGGTCAGAAAGACGTGGAGTTCAAGGCCAATGGAAAAGTGATTACCGATCCGGGCTGGCGCGTGGTCTTTCCCTCCAAGGGCAAGGCGGAAGAGGACGAAAAGGACGACAAGGAAGAAAACATGTTGCCCGATTACAAGACGGGCGAACACGGGCCGCATGCGCCGGAAATCGTGCAGAAACAGACCCAACCGCCCAAATACATGAGCGAGGGCGATTTGCTCAAGGCTATGGAAACGGCGGGAAAGATGGTGGAAGACGAGGAACTGCGCGACTTGATGAAAGCCAACGGCATAGGGCGTTCCTCCACGCGTGCCGCCATTATCGAGACCTTGCTCAAGCGCCGTTACGCCTACAAGGACAAAAAACGGATTCTCCCCACGTCGATGGGAATCAAGCTTATAGAAACCATTCCGAACAAACTGCTTAAGTCGGCGGAGCTTACCGGACAGTGGGAAAAGAAACTCCGCGATATTTCAGACGGAAAATACGCCCCGGCCGACTTTATGAACCAACTTAAAGGCATGGTGGGCGCGGTGGTGCAGGAAGTGCGGCAGATGAACCGCACGGTGCTGGATGAAAATGCCCGTACCGCCACGCCTGCGCCTCAGGAAGCCGCCGAAAACCCGGCATAAGGTTTGGTTATGGAGCGGTTTCTGCCGGCTCGTCTGTTTTGTTGATAAGTTGTTCACGTTAAAATCCGGGGCGCGGGTATAAAATGCGGGCTGTTTTGTATTTTCGCATATCGTGTGGTTTATTTTCGCATGATACAGCAAGTTGTTAATAATCAGAAATAACATACAGAGAGCGATTTTACAGCGAAGTTGATTCAGATCAACGAACCCGTTACGGGCGAAGGCAAGAACGGCACGTGGAAAAGACAGGAATTTATTTTTGAAACCGAAAGCCAGTATCCGCGCAAGATTTGCGTTTCGGTGTGGGGCGACCGCGCCATTCAGGATCCGAGCATCATGCAGATAGGTAATGTATTGAACGTGGCGTTCGATTTGGAAAGCCGCGAATACAACGGACGTTGGTACACCGATGTCCGTCCTTGGCGCATCACCTTGCCCGGTGCCGCTGCCGCGCCGCAAGCCGGTTATCAGGCCGCTCCTGCACCTGCACCCGCTCCCGGTGCCGCACCTGCCGCCGCTCCCGTGGCTCCTGAGTTCCCCGCCGCACCCGCCGGGGGGGATGAGGTGGACGACCTGCCGTTCTAAGCTTCTTGCCGCGCATAAAAAACGCCCTGTACTCATCGAGATACAGGGCGTTTCTTTTATCCCGTCGGCTTATTCCTCAAACAGGTAGATATCCTCGTTGTCTTTCTTCATCAGGTAGTTTTCCCTGCCGTAGGTCTCCACAAAATCAAGGTCGGACTTGAATTTCTGAATGGCCTGTTCGTTTTTCTCAATCTCTTTCCGGTAAAAATCCCGTCGGCGCTTGAGTTCGCGCAGTTCGCGGTGGGTGCGGATCTGGTTCTGCACCGTGTTGGGCGAAAGGAAAAAAATCCAAAGGATGAACAACAGCGTAACAATCGCGTAGTTGCGGTAAGGGCTTTTCCAAAAACGCACCAAGGCATCCGATATTTTTATGTAGGTTTTACGCAGGCTCATGGTTTTTCCGGAATGCGAAGTTAAGTATTTCATCGGCATACTGCCGGTCGTTGCTCAGCCGGGGAACCTTGTGCTGGCCGCCCAGCTTGCCCTTGTCTTTCAGCCATGCGTAAAACGTTCCTTCGGGCAGGGAAACGATTTCAGGCATCTTTAAAATCAAGTTGTTGTAGCGTTTGGCGCCGTAGTCGGAGTTGAGTTCCTTCAGCTTGCGGTCCAAAATATCGGTAAACACCGCCATGTCCGCCGGCTTGCGCTTGAATTCAACGAGCCACTGATGGCGCGCGCAGTTGTCGGAATCCAGAAATACGGGAGCCACCGTGTATTCGTTGATTTCCGATTGGGTTTGGGCACAGGCATCCGCCAAGGCGTGGTCGGCGTTATCCACAATCAGTTCCTCGCCGAAGGTGTTGATGAAATGCCTCGTGCGTCCGCTGATTTTGAACAGGTAAGGCCGGGTGGAGGTAAACACGACGGTGTCGCCTATCAGATACCGCCACAGGCCGGCATTGGTGGAAATGACGAGCGCGTATTGCTTTCCCGTTTCCACTTGCCCGATGCCTATCGTTCGGGGATGAGGTTTGCCGAACTCTTCCATCGGCATGAATTCGTAATAGACCCCGTAGTCCAGCATCAGCAACAGGTCGCTGCCGTTGCCGTATTGAATGCCGAAAAAGCCTTCCGAAGCGTTGTAGGTTTCCCAAAAGCGGCAGTCCTCGCCCAAGAGTTTCTTAAGCGGCTGCGCGTAGGGCAGGAAACTTACCCCGCCGTGTACGAACACTTCAAAGTTCGGCCAAATCTCGCGTATGGATTCCTTGCCGGAAAGTGCAAGCACTTTTTCGAGCAGAAGCATGACCCAAGACGGCACACCCAAAATGCTCCGTATATCCTGGCGGAGCGTGGTTTGTGCCATCAGGCGCAGTTTGCTTTCCCATTCATCCATCAAGGCGATGCTCCGTCTGGGAGTGCGGCGCAGTTCCGCCCAAAAGGGCAGTTGCGAAGTGATGATGGCCGATACATCGCCGCAACAGATGTTGGGATTGGATTTCCAGGGGTGCAGGCTGCCGCCCATCGAAATGTTCTGCCCCGAAAACACGCCGCTTTTTGGGTTGGCTTGCAGGTAGAGGGCAAAAAGGTCGCGGCCGCCTTTGTAATGGCATTGCAGGAGTGCCTGCCGGCTTACCGGAATGTATTTGCTTTGGGCGCCGGTCGTGCCCGATGATTTTGAGAAAAATTTGATTTTTTCGTTCCAGAGCAGATGGTGTTCTCCTTGCATGAGCCGTTCCACATGAGGCTGTAATTCCTGATAGGAAACCACCGGCACGTTTTGGCTGAACTGTTCGGCGGAACGGATGCCGCCGAAGCCGAATTTTTTTCCGTATTCGGTGTGCGCGCCCTGGGCGAGTAAATACGACAATTGCTCCCGTTGTATATCTTCCGCATGGACGGCAAAATCGTCGATTTCCCGTAACCGTTTGCGCATCAGGCGCAGATAAAAGGAATCGATAAGAGCCATCGTGTTTTTATTTGGGAGCGATTCGAATCAGATAAGCCGTAACCAAACCGTAGATGACAATCGGCAGGAAGGCCGCCGCCCAGACGGGCATAGTTCCCGAAGTGGCGAAAACCTTCGACATCTGCATAAAAAGGATAAAGGTGAACGCCAAGGTAATTCCCACCGCCAGATTCTTTCCGATGCCGCGCCGGGTCTTGTTGGAGGAAAGCGAAAGCCCCATCAGGGTAAGTATCACGGCCGAAAGCGGATGCAGGAAACGTTGCAGGAGTTCGTAGCGGTAATAGACCACCAGATTGCTTCCGCGCAGTTTCTCTTTTTTTATCAAGTGGTTCAGTTCCTTGAAATTTTGTTCATCCACCTTGATGTAATCGGCGGCGAAATCCAAGGGACGGATATCCATATCCATTTCCGTGCGGTAACCCGATTCCACCTGTTCTCCGTGTTCATCCAGGATACGGTTCACGTAATCGGTCAGTTTCCATACCTGGTTTGCCGAATCAAAGCGGATATTGCGCGCGCTCAGTTTTTCGAGCAAGCGGTTGTTTTCGATTTTTTCGCGCGTAAAACGGTAGCCCACGTCGGAATGGTTGTCGAAACTTTCCACGTAGTAATACGTGTTGCTGTCGAACTGGATATGGATATTGGAATTGGAGTTCTGGTAAGGTTTCTTTACGTACGTGCGTTCAAATGCAATACGGTCTTTGTTTACATCGGGTATCACAAAATGGGCCAGCACCAGGTTGAGCGAACCGATAAGCAGGGCGCAGAGGATATAGGGAACCATGAGCCGGCGGTAACTGATGCCCGAACTCAATATGGGAACGATCTCGGTGTTCTGCGCCATGCGGGAGGTAAAGAAGATAACGGCGATAAAGATGAACAGCGAGCTGAACATATTGATGAAATACGGAATGAAGTTCACGTAATAATCGAATACGATGGCTTTCAGAGGCGCGTCCCTTTCGAGGAAACTATCCAGCTTCTCGGAAATGTCGAATACCACCACAATAATGATAATCAGTCCGATAGAAGCAAAAAAAGAGCCAAGGAACTTCTTGATGATGTACCAGTCTATCTTACGCATCTGCAGGATGGGTTAAATGCCGAGGCGACGTTTGCCCCGTTGCTTGCCAAACACAAGCGCCAGTTGCAAAGGTAGGTATAAAATCGCATACAGCGGCAGGCAGATCCAAAGCAGACCGGCACGCAAGGCATTGGCCGCACGTTGCATGAAAATGCTTTGCAATACGAATTTAATCAACACGATGCCGCAAAAAACAACGAACCACAGCGGAAACTGCGGGTAATAGCCTTGCAGGAAGCGGTAGCAGAAATAAGCGGCCCCCCCTGCCAGAAACAAGTAAAAGAGGGGGATAAGCGCACGGTAGGTCTTGACTTCCCGTTTGATGGAAGAGGGTTCGCTGTAGAGCGTGTTGAGGTATTGGCGTTCGTGCTTGAGCACCGAAGCCAGGCCGAACCTGCCCGTATAGCGCACTTCCGCTTCGGGCGCCAGCTGCACGCTCGCTTCTTCCCCTTTTTCGAGATGGGGACGCAGGCGGTCGAACATGCCCGTGTTGAGGGCGTAGATATCGGAATAGCCTTGGTGTTCGAGAAAGAAATCCTTGCGGTAGGCAATCAGTGCGTGATGCCCTGCGAACGGCTTGCCCTTGACGGCGAACCCGATGTATTGCATGGCGGTTTCCGCAATGCGGTAGTTCAAAAAGGAGCAAAGCCCGCCTTTTTTCTCGGTGTGCACGGGATGCCCGATAACCACATTGGTTTGGGGGCTGAACGCCGCCTGTATGTAGTCGATGCAGTGTTCATCGGTAGGGCGGAAACGCGGGTCGGAAACGATAACGTATTCGTTCAAGGCCGACTTGACGCCGATCGAAAGCGAAAATTTCTGTTCGTCGAAAAAGTTGATGCTCTGATTGGCATTGATTAGCTTTAATCTATCGTAACGCCGGGCAAAATCCCGAAGCAGGCCGGCTACATCCTCATCGGAGCTTTCGTAAACTACAATCACCTCGAAATCAGGATATTTTTGTTCCAGCCAAAAAGTGAGGTTCTTTTTGAGCATCTCGTATTGGTTCTTGCCCGACAGCACCACGGAAACAGGCTTTTTCTCGTTTTGCGGCATCGGCGAAGAAAATTTGGCGATCCCTGCATACGCGCATACGTAGAAACGAACGAACAGCACGGCCCAAACCAGCAGTCCCGCCGATAACAGCCATTCCAATATATCAAGGTGATAGTAGAGTTCCATAAGGAAAGTTTTGCTGCGCTTGACCCGGAAAGAGCCAAGAGATACAAAGTTAAAAGAAAGTTTCGGAATATTTACCTTTGCAACTTCAAATCCTTCATAAGAAAGGGTGTCAATAAGGTAACGATATGCAGTTTGAGGTTCAGGCCAAAGATAGCCGCAGCAAAGCGCGGGCCGGAGAAATCACCACCGACCACGGCAAGATACAGACCCCCATTTTCATGCCCGTGGGTACGGTAGGCTCGGTAAAGGCGGTGCAGGCCGTCGATTTGGTAAAGGATGTAAAGGCGCAGATTATACTGGGCAATACGTATCATCTCTATCTCCGTCCGGGATTGGACATTATCCGGAAAGCCGGCGGAATACAGAAGTTCAACGCCTGGAACCGCCCCATGCTTACCGACAGCGGCGGTTTCCAAGTGTATTCGTTGGCCGGAACACGCAAGATAAACGCCGAAGAAGGCGTGGAGTTCCGCTCCCATATAGACGGCTCCAAGCATCTTTTCACGCCCGAAAAGGTAATGGACATAGAACGCTGTATCGGCGCCGACATCATGATGGCTTTTGACGAATGCACGCCTTACCCCTGCGAATACGGCTACGCCAAGAAGTCGATGGATATGACCCATAAGTGGTTGGACCGCTGCGTGAAACGCTTTACCGAAACGGAGCCTTTATACGGCTACAGCCAGACCTTGTTTCCTATCGTGCAGGGCAGTGTCTATGCCGATTTGCGCAAAGTTTCGGCACAGAAGGCCGCTTCGGTGGAAGTGGCGGGCGGCTGCGCCATCGGCGGTCTTTCGGTGGGGGAACCCAAGGAAATCATGTACGAGCTCACCGAACTGGTCTGCGATATCCTGCCGCAGAACAAGCCCCGTTACCTGATGGGGGTGGGAACGCCCGAAAACATCTTGGAAGGTATCGCCCAAGGGGTGGATATGTTCGATTGCGTGATGCCGACCCGCAACGGGCGCAACGCGATGCTGTTCACCAAAAACGGCATCATGAACATGAAGAACAAGAAATGGGCGGACGATTTCTCGCCCATCGAAGAAGATGGCGCCAGCTATGTGGATACCCTCTATACAAAAGCCTACCTGCGGCATCTTTTCCACGCCCAGGAACATCTGGCGGCCATGATCGCCAGCCTGCACAACCTGGCCTTTTACCTTTGGCTGGTGGGGCAGGCGCGCGAACATATCCTCTCCGGCGACTATCTGTCTTGGAAAAACACGATGGTGGAACAGGTGATGCGGCGCCTATAACGCCCAGTCCGTTTCGATTTCTATCAAAAGATTGTTCCGGCACACGTCGGCGAATACGACGGTGCACACACAGTCTTGGGGATAAGCCTGGCGGAAGATACGCACGGCTTCATCCGGATTCTGACCTCTTTTTACGTAAAGGCGGGCGCGGCGGCAGCGTGCGGCGGGCATGTTTTCCAGTAGATCGCCGATAAACCGCAGGGTATTGGCGGTCTGTTGGCGGATATCGTTCAGGTCAACGGTTTCTTCTCCCCTGATGGATGCCGTTCCGGAAATCATGGCGATGCCGCCGTTTGGGGACAACAGGCAACGGCCGCGTTCGAAAAGGGGCGCGTTTTTGGCGGCGAGCACCACGCTTTCGCCCACCAGAACATTGTCTTGATAGCGGTAGGCATCTTTCTGAACCGCACTCCGTATGGGCAGGTTGCGCACGGTATCGGAGTCTGACTTGACGGCCACGAAGTCAATGCAGATGTCGGAGCAGTCCATGCCGATGCCGGTGGCGGCGGGATACTGTTCCCTGTTTTGTTTCCGTTGGTAATAGACGGCTCGTATGTCGTTAAAGTACTGGTAATTTTGAATGTTTTTGCCGTTTACAACGTTTTCTTCCAAGATGTTCCCCACATAATTCCATTGGCGAAAAATATCATCGTAGGTAAAACCGAAGCCTTCCAGCAAGGCGGAGAGTTTTTCAAAAGAAGTTTCGGCGGATGCCGCCACAAAGCCGGAACTCCAAAGTTCGGTGATGCCATTCTGCGTAATCAGCACGTGCGGCAGGTCTTCCACCGAAAGAAAACGGCAATTTTCGCTTTCCTGCACGCACCATATCTCGGCCAGCAAAGGGCTCTTATCTACGGGAGGCTGCACCACGGCGGTAAGGGCAGGTGTCTGCTGCGGCAAGGCATTTTCCGAAAGCCGAATCAGATGCTTTTGGTACATTGCCAACCCTTCGGCAGGAATCTCCGCCAAGGCCACATAAACCTTGATGGGCGTCAGCTTACCGGCCTTGAGGGTTTGCAGATAGGCAAGCAAACCGGCTTCCGCTTGGGCGAGAGCCGTTCCGGGCTTGGAAAAATAGGCGTGATACAGTTTCGGTGTCATAGTTTACGGGGGCTAAGTTACGTTTATTTACGGACTTGATTTTATTTACAGAAAATCAGTATATTTGTTGGTGTGTTCCTTGTCAGGGATAGAGGCTTGGGGGACAACTCCATTAGGACAACAAAAAGCGATTAAGCAATAGTAGATTTATGCATTTTGAAATTAAACGGGTACGTTTATTCTTTATTGGTCTGCTTTTGACCATTTGCGGGAGTGCGCTTGCAAAGGAAGTGCAATTCAAGATATTTTGTGTAGAAGGAAATGGTTTTGTACGGGCTACAACAAAGTATTATACTGAGGTAGTAGATTCTTCGGTTGATTCTTGTGCATACATTGGAGCGATAGATGGTGAATATATAAATTTTGCTATTAAACCGGGACCTCAGTATTATCTTGCCAAAGTAATAGAAAAGTATAATAACTTGACTGTATGGAATATATATGCTAGAACTGATGATACCCTCCATTTTCATGAAAAACATTATGCCTCTAGCGTCTATTCAGGATTTCGTTTCACCTTTAAGGAGGTTACACCTTGGGATGGAAGGAACGAACCCCGTTCATATTATGAAATGGATGATAACACTCGCTATTTCCCGGTATATCGTCCCCAGGCACTTGATGACGGTCAGGTTGCCATAAAGAGCATACAAAATAATTTTGAAGTTGAACCTACGGTATCTTGGATTTGTGATATTGAGGATTGCGAGCTGTTGAAGGGCAACAACAAGACCTTAAAGAACTGTGTGTGGCAGTTGTCGGGAGGAAAAAGCCATACAATAACGGACTTACATATTTTAAGTGGATATCAATTATGTAGAGATCCATTCTTTGTACCATATTCATTACGCTATGTTAGATGTACGGCAAATCCTACCAAATGGAGAAGCCCTTATTTTTTTCTTGATCGCTTTGCAAATTTTTATTTGATGGCAAATTCGGTCGATACGCTATCTTCCCATGATTGCATCAATTTTGGAGACTGTGATAACGAACTTCCTGAGGCAACTTCTTTTTATGTGGCTCAAAATGCAAAAAACTTGATCAATTGGGGGAGTGTTACAAGCGCAATCTCACATCCGTTCCGGAAACCCAGTGTTTTTACAGGAATAGATACAAGCAAGCGTATTTCGTATGTCTTCAATTTCGGACGTATGCCAAAATTGATATCGGTGCCGGACGGAGCGACACAACCTATATTCTCCCCTTATTTTAACGACAAAAATCTTGCGCCCGAAACGGAGATGCCGACTTATGGAGCGGTGGGCTATAACCTTGAAAGCCGCCAATTAATCGACTCGGCATTCATGCGCAACCTAATGGGGGATAGTGCCGAGCAAGATTTTATCTTCGAAGACGGCTTTTATCCGCGTCTGCGGCATATGGACGAGAGGCCGGGGCGTTTGGCGGCCTCGCCGATATTGCTCTATCTGGGGGAGAATGCGGACAGTGTGGTTCATCCGTTCTATGTGGATACGAATTACGGGGTTCGTTGGGTCTCGTTATCTCCGGAATTAGTGGAGATAGTGGGAGATTCGGGTTTTGTGCGGATGCCCGTTGACAAGGACAGTGTGGTGCGGATAGAGGCATGGAAAGAGGATTTCAGCAAGCATGTGTATCTTACGATTCGGGCAAGGAAGTTTGTGGATAATATTGAATATGATACGGTATGTCCGGGCGATTCGGTGAAGATGATAAATTCCTATGCACGGAAGGAGGGCTGGAATTATGATGTGGTTTGGGGTGAGGGCAACGATACGTCTCCTGATACGGTGTATCGCTTGTACATACATCATTACACCACCTATCACGACACTTTCACCGACAGCTGCTATATCGAGGAACTGCCCTATGCGGTGGGCGGCCGTCCGATACAGGATTTCGGAACATACACCGAGAACCTTGTTACCACGGCGGGCTGCGACAGCGTGCGCGA